>CAMNJH010000025.1 GCA_946541275.1 uncultured Prevotellaceae bacterium | reverse complement strand
TCGGACTGGTGCAGCAGGGCTTCGGCCTGAAGGTGGTGGAGATAGGCAAGGACGGTTATACCCTTGACGACGTTCTGGTGCACGATGCCCACTGCGAGGACAACACCCTGCAGCTCAAGCTGGCCATGATGAGCCCCGAGGACGGATTCCCCATCGCCCTCGGAGTCATCCGTGATGTCGAGGCACCCACCTACGACCAGGCCGTGCATGAGCAGCTGCAGCAGGTGTCAGCACAGAAGAAATACCATAACTTCATGGAGCTCCTGGAGACCAATGACATCTGGGAAGTGAAATAACCCCCCACTCTGATAAACCCTTTTCATGAGAGGCGGCGCTGCAACGATGAGTTGCGGTGCCGACCTTTTTTTTTGACCCGCCAGCCCTGCTTTTCAACTAAAAAAATAATTTAAAAGGCTGGGCTAGCCCTTGGAGGATACCAGGAAAAACATTACTTTTGCAGTGTTAAACTAAAAAAAGCGTTGAATCATGCAGAAATTGACCGCAAAAGAAGAGGAAGTGATGGAGCTGATTTGGAAGTTGGGCGAGTGTGCACCGAAAGACATCGTGGCACATTATCCCATGCCGCAACCCCATGTAAACACCATTGCCACGATGGTGCAGTCACTGGAACGCAAGGGGTATGTCACCCATCGACCGCAGGGCAGGGGGTACATCTATTTCCCCCTTGTGAAGCAGGAAGACTATGGCCGTACAAAGCTTGGTGGATTCGTTGACCGCTACTTCAAGCATTCCTACATGGAGCTGGTGTCGTCGCTCGTGGCTGAGGAAAAGGTGAGCGAGCAGGAACTGCTCAATTTCCTGAACGAACTGAAGCGGAAGTAGGCCATGGCAGCATTCCTTATATACATATTCAGGTGGGCCTTGATCCTGACATTGTTCTACTCCCTCTATGGGCTGTTCTTGAAGCGCGAGACGTTGCACTCCCTGAACCGTGTGGTGCTGCTGGTAGTGCTTGTGGGCAGCATGGTGTTGCCGCTTGTTCAGGTACAGACGAAGGAAGGCAACATCATGACCGAGGTGCGCCAGGCGGTGGAAGCCCCGCTGAGTTCCGTAGTATTTGAGGCTTGGCAGGATGATGATAGCTACTTGCGTGCAACAAGCAATCATCTGGTGGCAGAACCTGATGCTCCCGATGGCCGAATGGCAAATCCGGCAGAACGGACAGTACTTGTGCTGATTGGCCTATATCTGATAGGTGTCGTCATTGCCTGGACCCGCTATCTTTGGCAACTTGCGTCCCTGCTGTTGCTCATCCGTCAGGGAAGGCGTGTCGGCATCGACGGCTTGCCCAAAGGCATCAAGGTGCTGGCTCATCCCGCCATCACGACGCCGTGCAGCTGGATGCGCTGGGTACTCCTCAGCCCTGCCGACGCAAGTCTTCTTATTCGCCTCCCATCCAGTGATGGGGTAGGGTCGGGGCCTGCTGGGGGTGTGCTTCTCCATGAGCTCTCCCACATCCACTACGGCCATTCGTGGGATATGCTGCTCTGTGAGTTCACCTGCCGCATGCTCTGGTGCGTACCCTTTGCATGGATGCTACGCCAGGACCTGCGCGACGTGCATGAGTTCCAGGCCGACCGCCGCGTACTGCGCAGTGGCATCGATGAAAACGATTATCAGCTCTTATTGATACGGAAAGCAACAGGCACGAGTCTGCAGCCTGTGGCAAACGCCTTTAATCAAAGCCCCGTTAAACGAAGATTCATCATGATGTACCGCAAGCCATCCCGGCGATGGGTGGCCCTGAAGGCCGTCTATTTGCTGCCGCTTGCCGCATTGGCGCTCGTGGCCTTCGCCCGTCCGCAGACACTGAGTGAGATTGAAAAGAAAGTAGAATCGGTTGAGACGGAAATAACACAAGCTATTGTTGAGCCAGGAGCGATAGCTAATGTCACATCGTCAGCCAAAGGCCATGAATTACGAAGACCTGAGGCTGAAGCTGTGGCTGAAGAGCTAGAAGATGAGCCCGACACCGTCATCAACTTTGGCAATGCATACATTGTGTTAGAAAATGCTAGAGTCTCAGCTGATGTCAATCTGGTGAAGGCCGACTTGGCTGAACACAAGGAGCCCGTGAAAGTGGAGGTGCTCGCCCTGACTGTGCTGGACTGCAAGATGCTGGTTGACAGCGTGATGCAGGCCGTTGGCGCACGCAAGATTGCTGATGGCACCTTCATCGGCCATTTCCAGCCAAGCCTGAACAACGACACCGTGCGTCTGAGCCAGGCTTATATTATGGATAAGCAGTCGCAGAACATGGTGAGTGTAGACTATGATGCCAACAAGCTCGACCGCTATGCTTACCACCTGACCCTTCAGGCCGAAACCCGCAAGGACCGTAAGGGCTACTACATACGCTACCTGCAGCCTGTCAACTCAACTATCCGTAACTATGACCAAAGGCAAGTTGACCCGAAGATGCTCACCACCGACAGCGTGTTGACGAAGCGCAGCAGCCATCGTCTTCTCAACTTCAATCCAGTAGCCATAGAACTGAGTAAGAAAGAGACGCGCTTGTATATGTACATAGGTTTCGGCGCTGATCCGCAAGTGGAGGAGCTGAAGAAGCGGAACTATAACATGCACCATGATTTTGCAATTGTCGACGAGCAGACCGGCGACAAGTACATGTGCCGCTCTACCGACTACTCCTATCTCAAGTACGTCAAAGACGAGCTTGTGGGAAAAGACACAATAAAGGTTTACCAGACCTGTCTTGTATTCCCACCGCTGGCGAAGCGTGTGAAGAAAGTGCACTTAGGTAGCCAAAACAATGGCTGGCATGATTCCGAAACGTTCTCTCTGGACGCAATTCCCCGAAAAGGTCGCGTTATCACAAACTAAAACCGCTATCGTTATGAAGAAAACCATCATGATACTGGTGGCAGCTGTCACCATGCTGACCAGCTGCCACACCGCAGAGAACTCACTCAGTCAGGACTACGACGAGCGCCCCCTGAACAAGCAACCCGTGTTGGAGCGCCCCGCCTGGCCCAACTACGACCTGCACAACGACCGCTCGTTTGCTGCCTTCTCACACATTCAGACGGCACCCTTGGACAAGGTAGGAACCTATTTGCACCACTACGTAGAGAGTGGATGGACGGCACGCTGCACCCTCCATCGCTGTAAAGACGCTACCTACCTGTGCCTGGATTACACCATCCCCCAGCAGCAGGACTGGTTCTTTTGGCGCTTCACCACCGGCTCGGCCATCATTGATGCCGACACGGGCGACCGCTACTTGTTGCAGCGCGTGGAGCACTTCCCCATGGACCAGTGCTACTGGACCTACGGTCAGGCCAACGAGACCATCCGCTTCGTGGAGGTGTATCCGCCACTTCCCCTGTCGGTGAAACGTGTACAACTCTACGAGGCCAGCGCCGAGTCACGCCGATGGATGGACGGAACGGGCGTCCTGACCAAACCGATTAAAATAGATGATCTGCGTCCCCATTCCTTGCTGAAATACAAATCCCACAAGCGTGGACGCATCATCCGCTGACGTTTATTAGCTAATTATGATATGTAGTAATTTTAGTATCACCCGGGTACGCTGGAGGCCGCTGCGAAGCTCCCTCCAGACTTTCTTTTCACTCTCCTCTGCGCCGAAATGGCCTCTACGCGCGCGTTATATATAGGGAATAAAAGTGCTACAAGTGCTACAGGCGTTGTAGATTGTTGATAATCAGCGTGATGCGGGTGCATATTTGTTGTTTGAAAGTGCTACCGAAAATGCTACAGGTGCTACTTGTAAACATTTTTGTCATAGATAAAAAAGTCAACGACTTTTTTGAAAACGGCGTTGACTTTTTTAAAAATGGCGTTGACTTTTTGCAAAATCTCGCCGCCATTTTCAAGGTGCACGACCGGTAGCAATTTCGGTAGCACTTCCAAATGTTAAAAATGCACCCGTAATCCACAGACAATCATGTGGTTGCAGGCTCCGGTAGCACTTGTAGCACTTTGTTTCGCCCTATATTTACGCGCGCACGCGCGTAGGAGATGGTTGCCTCTCAGAGGAACCCCTGCCGCTTCAGTGCTTCCATCAGCAGGTTGCTCATGGCTTCGTTGTCGGAGCGGGTGTAGCGTATGTCGGTGAACACCTGCGCCAAGGTCTGTTTGTGGTTGATGTCAACGAAATGCTGATTCTCCGGCAGGCTCTCCTTGGCGTGGTAATGGCTGTCGATGCTGCGGGGTGTATAGTCGTGGTAGACGTCGTGGTGCACGTAGGCCTGCAGGGGCAGTCGGTCGGTGAGGGGTGGCTCTTCGTCGGGCCATCCCACGGTGAGGGTGGCAATGGGCATGACCAGCTGCGGCAGTTGTAGCACGTTGATGATGGTGAGCGGCTGATAGACGGTGGTGCCCAGATAGCAGTAGCCCAGTCCTTCCTCGTCCATGAGGCAGCAGAGGGTCTGGGTGTAGAGCAGTGCGTCAGTAGCGGCATTGATGAACGACAGGAAATTGTCGTATCCGGGTTCGGCCTGCCGGCAGCGGGCCCATGCCGAGGTTCGGTTGAAGTCGGCGCAGATGGTGAGCACTACGGGTGCCTGGGTCACCATGGGCTGGTTGAAGTGAGCAGGTGAGAGCTGCTGCTTCACGGATGGTGAGCGGGTGACGACGACGCTGTAGAGCTGGAGGTTGCCCATGGTCTGCGTGCGGCTGGCCTGGGCCAAGAGGCGGTTGAGCAGCTCGTCGCTGACGGGCTGCTGGCTGTAGTGGCGAATGGTGCGGCGGGTGAGCAGGTTCTTCATGCGGTGTGTGTGCTTATTTCACTATTTTCTGTCCCTGCCGCTCCTCGGCGCTGCGTAGTATGTACATGCCGCGTGGCAGCTGCTGCAGGTCGTGGCCTGCATGGCGGCCGTCCAGGGTGTAGTAGGCGGGCAGCACGCGGGCAGGGATGGATGGAGCGCGACGGGTGTCGATGATGGCATCGGTAGAGTCGGCATCGGCATTGATGATGATGACTTCGTCCAGGAGGAAGCGCTTCTCAGGTGAGAAGGTGACGCGCAGCGGTCCGCGGCCGTAGATGTTGACGGAATAGTCGTTCCAGGCAAAGTTGTCCATGGTGACTGCCGGCGGGCTGATGCGGCCATCGCCCTCGATGGTCAGGGTGAGGGTGGTGCCGTCGGTGTTCCATCCGGCAGCCTTGAAGCACAGCTGCCCTATGCCTGAGCTGAGCTCGAAGGCGGGGGTGGTGGCCCTTCCGCTGGTGCTGGCATTGCCGAAGCGGGCGCAGTGCCAGCCGCCATAGGGCTTCACGGTGCTCCATTCCTTGTGGTCGGGCTGGAAGTTGCTGCTGGCCATGGTGGTGGACCACACGTCGTCATTGCCGCCCGTGCCCCGGCAGTTGTCGAACGACTCGTAGAAGACGGTGCCTTCGGGCAGGAACACCTCTTCGGGGGTGTTGCGGAAGCGGAAGCTCATGTGGCCGTTGTCATGGCGGGCAATGTTGAGGATGCCCTTGTTCATGAGCATCTGCCCGTCGGTGTTGGGGTGGTAGAGCTTGGCGGCGGGCGTCGAGGTGTTGGTCAGCGAGTCATTGCCCTCGTAGGGGTAGGGGTCGGAGAAGCTGTTGTGCCAGTGGGTGGAGCTCTGGCCGCCGGCCAGGAAGGGTGTGCAGCGCTGGTGGTCGTTCAGGGGGTAGCCTCCGACGGTGGACGAATTGAAGGTGTTGACCATGTTGTAGTACCAGATGTCGCGGTCGTAGTCCACATAGAGGATGAGCATGCCGCTGCCGGGCAGCTCGGCGTCCCATCCCGTTCGCTGCCTGTTCTCCAGGAGGAAGTACTCGTCGGGGTAGGCGTCATTGATGACTTTGTACACCTCGGGTGTGTCTTCCAGGGGCTTCATGTCGCTGATGGTCTGGTTGGCGGTGAGCTCGATGGGCTTCACCCATCCGCAGCTGATTTTGTCGAAGCTGCTGTAGCCCGACGGGCAGAAGCTGTTGCCGTTGTAGGAGCCCTGGTCCATGATGGACCACTGGCCCATGCCGAAGTTGCTGCCGTCTTCAGAGGTGTCGTACATGTCGGGCAGGCCCAGGCAGTGGGAGAACTCGTGGCAGATGGTGCCAATGCCCTGTATGCCGCTCGTGGTGCGCTCGTTGGCCACGGCATAGGTGTTGATGGTGACGTCGTCCAGGGTGAGCGTCTGGCCGTAGTCGCTCTCGGTCAGCACCCACTCATGGGGCCAGATGGTGGAGGCGCTGCCGCCGTTGGCCTGGCCCAGCCCGGCGTAGATGCACATGACCTGGTCCACCTCGCCGTCGCCATCCCAGTCGTAGTCATGGAAGTCCACCAGGTGGTCGATGGCCTGACAGGCCGTTGCCACCATGTCGCCGGGGTGGGCATCGTAGCCCGGGCCGCCCACGTCCTTGCCGTAGTACTGGTAGGTGGTGTCCATCTTCACGGGGCCTACCACATCGAAGGTGAGCTCGAACTCACCATAGGACTGGGCTTTGAAATAGTCGTAGACGGAGCCGCGGAAATGGCCCTCGCTGTAGCCCGCCTCGTTGCAGATGCGGGTGAAGAGGAGGGAGTCGTTGGACTCCTGGAACTTCATGTTGCTGAACTCCACCAGGATGATCAGACCTTTCTTCTGACCCGTATAGTGGGTGAAATCGCCTATTTCATGGTGCCTTGCACGGCTCTGCCGGCGGGCTGCGCTGCGCTGCATGCGCTGGCGGGAGCTGAGCAGCAGCTGCTCCATGTCGGCCATGACGAAGACGCCGTCTTGCTCTGTCAGCTGCAGGCCGTCGTCGGTCAGCCAGTAGTGCATGTTCTCATCGCCCATCAGTTGGGCTCTCACGGGGGTCCCATTCAGCTGCAGCGTCTTCCAGATGCCCTTTTTCGCGGGTACGGCAAAGACGATGGCTGAGGTGAGCAGGAAGAAAAAAGATAAGAAATAATTCTTCATTTGATTGTGGTTCTATGTGAATTGTGTGCAAAATTACAAAAAAAATACCATTCGTGGCGCTGAAATGCCACTTTTTTATTAATTTTGCAGCAGAAAAAGCAAAATGGACTAATGAAAGAAATGGAAAAGGTGACAGTGAGCACGAACGAGGATATCTGGCAGGCCTGGCTGGCCTGCCGTGGTGGCGAGCAGCAGCTGGTGGATGAGCTGGTGATGAAGGACGGCGAGGCCGAAGCCCCCGTGACGGCAGCCCAGGCCAGGCGTCTGCTCGCCCATCTGCACACCGCCTTCGCTGATACCCCCTTCCTGCCCAATGTGCATCCGCAGGTCACCGAAGTGAGGCCTCAGGTGCTGGAATGCGACGTGGTGCGCTTCCAGAACAACAAGGAGAAGTGGGTGGCCCTGGTGGGGCTGCTCGATGGCTATCCCTATGAGATTTTCACGGGATTGCAGGATGACGACGAGGGCATCATGCTGCCCAAGTCGGTGAGCAAGGGAAAGATCATCAAGCAGGTGAACGCCGATGGCACCAAGCGCTATGACTTCCAGTTCGAGAATACACGGGGGTACAAGATCACCGTGGAAGGTCTCAGCGAGAAGTTCAATCCTGAATACTGGAACTATGCCAAGCTCATCTCTGGCGTGCTGCGCTATCGCATGCCCATAGAGCACGTCATCAGGCTGGTGGCATCGCTGCAGCTGAAGGACGAGAGCATCAACACCTGGAAGAACGGGGTGGAACGGGCGCTGAAGAAGTACGTGCCCGGACAGTCGGACAATGCTGAAATGACCGCAGCCAATGACGTTGCAGAGTAGCACCATATTCATTGACCGCCTGCGCCTAAAGGCCTTTCATGGCGTCATGGAGCAGGAGCGGAAGGTGGGGGGTGACTTCGTGGTCAGCCTTCGCGTACATTATAATATAAGTAGGGCCATGGCCTCTGACGATGTGGCTGACACGCTGAACTATGCCGCCCTGTGCCAGCTGGTGAAGGAGCAGATGGCCACGCCGTCGCACCTGCTGGAGCACGTGGCGGGGCGCATCGGCGAGGCCGTGTTCCGGCATTTTCCTCAGGCCACGGCGCTCAACCTGGCCATCACCAAGCTGAATCCGCCCATGGGCGCTGACTGCGATGGGGCGGGAGTGACCTTGCACTTGATAAATGAAGAGAAAGAACAATGTGGAGAAGAATCATTTGCCTGATGGCTTTCACGGCTTGCCTGGCCTGCCTGGCGGGTGCTGCCACTAAGCCCAAGTTCACCCTGGTCATCGATGCCGGACACGGCGGGAAAGACGGAGGGGCTTGTGCCAATGGAGCCAAGGAGAAGAACATCAATCTGAATGTGGCCCTGGCCTTCGGACGCTATGTGGAGAAGAACTGCCCCGACGTGAAGGTCATCTACACCCGCAAGACCGACGTCTTCGTCCCCCTGCACCAACGGGCTGAGATAGCCAACAAGAACAAGGCTGACGTCTTCATCTCTATCCATACCAACTCTGTGGCCAGTGGAAGGGCTGTGACAGGAATGGAAACCTACACCATGGGCATGCGCCGTAGCGACGAGAAACTGAGTGCCGCCATGCGCGAGAACGAGGTGGTCCTGGTGGAGAGTGACTACAAGGAGCACTACGCAGGATTCGACCCCAAAGTGCCTGAAAGCTACATCATCTTCGACATCGTGAACGAGACGAATATGGCGCAGAGCGTGGAATTGGCACAGCTCATACAGAAAAATGTGTGTGCCACGGCCGGGCGCCCCAACAAGGGCGTGAAATCGGATGCCTTCCTGGTGCTGCGTGAGACCTCCATGCCCGCCTGCCTCATTGAGCTGGGCTATATCACAACACCCTCGGAGGCTACCTACCTGACCAACGCTGCCAAGGTTGATGCCATGGGCAAGGGCATCTATCAGGCCTTCGTGGCTTATAAAGCCAGGCATCAGCAGGGAGGCGCATCGGCCCAGCCGGAGCAGCCTGCCCAGCCCGCTCAACCCGAAGTTCCCGTTCAGCCCGCTCAGCCTGAGCAACCCGACCAGCCCGCTGGCGCTCCTGGACAGACAGCCGGCAGTGCTCCCGTGTTTAAAGTGCAGATTATGGCAAGTGCCGTCCAACTGTCAACAACAGGCCGTGAGATGAAGGGCCTGGAAGGCGTGGAGTGCTATAAGGAGGGCAACATGTGGAAATACACCGTGGGGTCATCCACCAATTACAATGAGATAAAGCGTCTTCGCAAAGATATCCTCAACAAGTTCCCCCAGGCATTCATCATTGCCTTCAAGAATGGCGAGAAAGTAGATGCCTCGGCAGCACTGGAGGAGTTTAAACGTAACAATAACAGTCATTAAGTCATGAAGTTTTTCACCAAAGAAGTAAGGATAGCCCTGGTAGCCATCGTGGCTATTGTTGTGCTCTTCATAGGAATGCAGTTTTTGAAAGGTAAGTCGTTGTTCTCATCACGCGATGTCTATTACGTCCGTTTCGATGACGTCAGCGGGCTTTCGGCATCTAGTCCCATCTATGCCAATGGCTATCGGGTGGGAGTGGTGCAGCACATAGATTACGACTACGCTCATCCCGACCGCATCATCGCTGCTGTCGACCTGGATCCGAAACTTCAGCTGCCCGAAGGAACACGCGCTGAGATAGTGAGCGACTTCCTGGGCAATGTGAAGCTGGAGCTGCGCTTCGGCGACATGGGTGGCCGTATGCTGGCGCATGGAGATACCATCAATGGTTCCATGCAGGCCGGACTGATGAGCAAGGCCGGCGAGATGATACCACAGGTGGAGCAGATGCTGCCCAAGCTTGACTCCATTCTGGCCAGCCTTCAGACGCTGGTGGCTGATCCTGCCCTCAGTGGCACCATGCATAATGCAGAAGCACTGACCGCCAAGCTCAACACCACGGCCCAGCAGCTGAATCAGCTCACCGCTCAGCTGAATCGGCAGATGCCGCTAATGGTTGACAAGGCTGGAGCCGTGCTGACCAACGCTGAGACTCTGACGGGAAACCTGTCGCAGCTTGACCTGGATGCTACCATGAAGAAGGTGGATGCCACCCTGGAAAATGTGAAGCAGCTCACGGCTACGCTCAACAGCAACCAGGGCACGGTGGGAAAACTTCTCAACGATGCCAATCTCTATAATCATGTGAATGCCACCATGCGCGATTTGGATTCCCTGCTGGTCGATTTCAAGCAGCATCCCAGGCGCTATATTAATGTGTCGGTTTTTGGAAAAAAAGACAAGTAATTTTATTTTGTCTAAATAATAATTCATCTGGAATCCCGAATAAACTTTTTGCAAGTTGTTGAAATGCAAAGCCTTGCATTCCTGCAAGAGCCAAATCTGGTAAAAAATCGTGAAACACTATAAATGTCGTTATCTTAGCAAGTTACGAGGTTTGTAAACACGGGGAGTAATTTTAGACAATTTGCAGGGTTCGGCTTTTTTTGCGAACTTTGCACTCGCAAATAATCTAAAACTGATGGATAAGAGTCATAAGGTGCTTTGGGACCACTGTCTGAATCTCATTCGGCAGAACGTCACTGAGCAAATCTTTAAAACGTGGTTCGAGCCCATTGTCTTCGAGAGCTACGACGAGCAGCAGAAGACAGTGCTGGTGCAGGTTCCAAGCCCGTACATCTACGAGTACTTGGAGCAGTACTACGTGCGTCTTATGGCTTGGGCCCTGAACAACAGTTTTACTCCCAATGTCAGGCTTACCTATCGGCTGGTGGTCGATAGCGAGAACGGGAAAGTGCAGGTGGTGCAGGGCGAGCCTCCCGCAGCCATTGAGGCTCCGCAGCCCACCTCAAGGGCCAACCAGTCACCCAATGTGCTCGATGCCGCCATGCCTCAGCAGCTGAATCCTCAGCTCGATCCCAAGAAGACCTTCGAGTGTTTCATCGAGGGCGATTCCAACAAGCTGCCGCGCACCGTCGGCCTGACCATTGCTGAGCATCCAGGGAAGTCTACGTTCAATCCTTTTTTTGTGTTCGGACCCTCCGGGTGTGGTAAGACACACCTCATCAATGCCATCGGTGTGGAGTGTAAGCGCCTGTTCCCCCAGCACCGGGTGCTCTATATTTCTGCCCGCTTGTTCCAGGTGCAGTTCACGGATGCAAGCCGCCAGAACACGGTCAATGACTTCATTAATTTCTATCAGACCATTGACGTGCTTATCATTGACGATGTGCAGGAGTGGGCCACCGCCGAGAAGACCGTTGCCACGTTCTTCCATATCTTCGACCATCTGTTCCGTCTGGGTAAGCAGATTATCCTGGCCAGCGACCGTCCCCCTGTTGACCTGGTCTGGCTGAAGGACCGCATGCTCACCCGTTTCTCCTGCGGGCTCATAGCCGAGTTGGAGAAACCCAATGTGCAGCTCTGCATTGATATTCTTAATGCCAAGTGCCGCCGCGACGGTTTGAATATTCATGACGATGTCATTCAGTACATCGCTCAGACCGCCAATGGCAGTGTGCGCGATTTGGAGGGCGTCATCAACTCGCTCATGGCCTATTCCATTGTCTACAATTCTGCCATTGACATGCATCTGGCTGAGCGCATCATCAAGCGTGCTGTGAAGGTCGATGACCATCCGCTCACCATTGATGATATCGTTGAGGCTGTGTGTCGTCACTATGGGGTGTCGCAGCAGAATGTTTTCAGCAAGAGCCGTAAGCGCGAGTTCGTTCAGGTGCGTCAAATCAGCATGTATCTGGCACAGAAGTATACCAAGATGCCCGCTTCGCGCATTGGCCAGCTCATTGGAAACCGCGACCACTCAACCGTACTCCATAGCTGCTCGGCCATTGAGCAACGCATGAAAGTGGACAAATCTTTCATGGCTGAAATCAGCAGTATAGAGAATTCCTTCAAGCTGAAATCGTAAGCAAGTTTTTTTCTTGAAAAAAGTTTGCTTGGCGATGCAAGATTTTGTCTTTTTATCGTTCTATTATAAAAAGACTACTACATCTGTTCTATGTTAATGACAAGAAATAGCCTGTTGTGTCTATTGCTGAGTGTCTTTCCCCTGCTGTGTTCGTGCAGTGTGGAGGATGGCGATGATATGCCTTCATGGGATGCTGAGAATTTTTATGATTCTTCTGGTTCATATAGTTTCAGAGGACAGTGGTCTGTCTTCTCTTCAGTGGAGAGTGAAGCCGGTAATAATGGTGGTGCTTATCCCTATGCAGCCTTGCGTGAGGCTACTGAGGGCTTTTGCAATCCCGCTACGTTCAGCCTCAGTCTGCAGATGCCCGTGTCCATCCTGCTGGCCATGGCGCAGTTACCTGTCGCAGACCCCATTCAGGCCTCTCCCCTCATTTGCCAGTATCAGTTGAAGGGTTCCACCTCCAATACCCAGCTTTACCAGCTGGATGCCAAGGGCTATCAGTTCAATCAGGGCAATCATCAGATTGACATGACATTCAAGAGTGCCGAGATGACGCTCGACAACTATAAGCAGGTCTCGAGCATCTATCTGGTTGTAGAAAGCCTGTCCGTAGACGGACAACTGAAGACTGGGGGAGGGGAGCTGCTCATGCTGGAAACAGATTTTAAGCTGGACTTAAATCATGGTGACTGAGCAGCAGTTGATAGAACGCATTCACAAAAGCGACCGCAAGGCTCAGCAGGAACTCTACCAACGCTATGCTGGCACAGCTATGGCGGTGGCCATGCGCTATTTGGCCAACGAAGAAAGTGCCCGCGATGTGCTGCAGGATGCTTTTGTGAAGGTGCTTACTCATCTGGACAGTTTCAGCTATCGCGGCGAAGGCTCACTTAAATCGTGGGTGATGCGTGTGGTGAGCAACGAGGCCGTCAGCTGGCTCAGGCAGCGCCAGCACTTCACCAACTGCGAAGTGGAAGAAGCACTGGACGAGCCCGACGAGGAACCCGACGTGGGCAGTATAGAGTTGGAGGTGCTGCAGCGTATGATAGAGCAGCTTCCCGGCGGCTGTCGGACGGTGTTCAATCTCTACGTGTTCGAGCGTAAAAGCCACAAGGAGATAGCCGCCCTGCTAGGTATCAAGGAGAACAGCTCAGCATCACAATTTCTACGGGCAAAACGAATGCTGGCCCGACAAATCAACGACTATAAACGGCAACAATCATGAAGCAGCAAGACTGGACAGAACAACTACGCGAACGACTGGCAGATCACGAGATGCCAGCCCCTGAGGGCTTGTGGGCTGACATTGAGCAGCGTCTGCCCGCCCGCCGTGCCCGTCTGGTGGTGTTGCGTCGCTGGGTGATTGGGGCGGCCGCCTGTGGCCTGATACTTTTTGGCACCTGGCAGCTGACCCGGGTGAGACCTTCAGCTCAGGCCCCTGTCGCCACCAGCCAGACAATGACAGCAGGAAGTGACCAGCAGACTCCTGATAATGGGAAAGTATCGCCTACAACTCCTGCCCCAGTCACCAGTTCTGCTGATGACCGTGGGCTGTTGGCAGCAGTCCCCGTCCATCCCCGTTCGGAGGCCGAAGGTCAGGACAACACCCCTTCCTTGCCCATCAAGGATGAGGTGGATAGGCAGCCTGAACCAGAAAGTCCTCAATTGCCTGCTGACCATCAGCAGCCCCACCCATCTGATTCCCCCTCACACTCAGTTGCTCCTCAGCCCCCGTCTTCTCCACAGCAGGTGGCAGTCACTCCTTCGCGTAGCCTTTCCACGCTACAGTTGCACGCTGACAATATGATAGCCCAGCACAATTCCACCCAAGTGGAGCCGTTCTTGATGGCCACGCCGAATATAATGGCTAGCGCACGCCAGACTCCTGATTATCTGGATGGCTATGAGGAACAGTGGGAGCACCGCATGCCGTTTACCATTGGCTTTAGCGCCCGGTTGCCCATCAGTCAGCGCTGGTGGATGGAAACAGGAATCAACTACACCACTACGACCTCGACTTTCACCCAACGGTTGCGGAGCATCGTCACTGTGGATGAGCAGCAGCTAAACTATCTGGGCGTACCCCTGAATGTAGGCTATGATGTATGGGCTAACCGCTGGCTTTCTGTCTATGTCTCGGCTGGTGCTGAGGCCGATGCCTGTCTGCAAAATAAGATGAAGAGCAATGGGCAGCAGCTGGCTAAAGAGCGCGACCGCATGCAGTTCTCGCTCCAGTCGCACGCTGGCCTTGACCTGCAGTTGGTGCCATCGCTGCTCAGCTTCTACGTGCAGCCCGGCCTGCGCTACTACCCAGACAACGGCAGTCCTGTACAAAATGTCTTCAAGGACAGACCCTGGCAGTTTGACTTGCAGCTGGGTATTCGCCTATCCCTGAAATGACTGGCCTTGTGCATGTAAGACTCTCTGCGCCAAATAATTTTACTGAATTATTTGGCATCCCCAGTTTTATTTCGTACCTTTGCAGCATCAATCCTTGGGAATTGGTATTAGGTAACTAACAAATCAAGAATTCTTTATGAAACGACTATTGGTAGCAGGAATGGCAGCAATGGTGATGGCCTGCCAAGGGCCAAAGGATTACGGAGCTTTCTGCTTCGACGAGATGACTTATTCGCCCAATGAGACGGTGTTCAAGTTGTTTGCACCAGCCGATGCCCAGTGCCTCGTGGTGGTAGGCACCGACAGTGTGAAAATGGAAAAGACCGGCCAGCCCGCTGACAAGGGTGCCATCTGGGCCGCCACCGTAAAGGGCGACCAGAAGGGGAAAACTTACGAATTCGTGGTCAACGGAGTATCGTCGCCTGGGACCTTTGCCAAGGCAGTGACGGTGAACGGACAGAAAGGCGTAGTGGCCGACCTGCGTGACACTGACCCTGAAGGATGGGCCGACGACCATGGTCCTCACCCGCAGCACTATGCTGACTGGGTGGTCTACGAGCTGCATCACCGCGATTTCTCCATAGCCCGCCAGGATGCACAACATCCCGGCAAGTTCCTGGCGCTTTCTGAGCCTTGGGCCATCAGCCACCTGCGGGAACTGGGAATCAACGCCGTGCACATCCTGCCCAGCTATGACTTTGGCTCCGTCGACGAGACACGACTGGATGAGCCGCAGTATAACTGGGGCTACGATCCCGTGAACTACAATGTGCCTGATGGCAGCTACAGCACCGACCCCGCCGACCCCCTCTGCCGCATCCGTGAGTTCAAGCAGATGGTGCAGGCCCTGCATCGGGCTGGCATCAACGTGGTGCTCGACGTGGTCTACAACCACACCTACGACAAGGACCACTCCAACTTCCAGCGCACCTATCCGGACTATTATTACAGAGGTGAGAGCAACGGCTCGGGCTGTGGCAATGAAACCGCCTCGGAACAGCCCATGATGCGGCTCTTCATGATAGAAAGCGTGAAGCACTGGATACAGGAATACCATATTGACGGATTCCGCTTTGACCTGATGGGCTGTCACGACATTGAAACGATGAACCAGATTCGCCAGGCTGTGGACGAACTGGACTCCACCATATTTATCTATGGTGAAGGTTGGAGTGCCGGCCAGTGTGCACTGCCTGCTGAACAGTTGGGTCTGAAGGCCAACGTGCAGCAGATGCCCCGCATTGCCGCCTTCAGCGACGACATGCGCGATGCCCTGCGCGGTCCATTCAGTGACGACACCAAGGGCGCCCTCCTGGCAGGCATATTCGGAGAGGAGGAAAGTCTCAAGGCAGGCATCGCAGGAATGGTGGGGCATCCGCAGGTAGACTACTCCAAGGTGAACTATAGCGACAAGCCCTGGGCCAAGGAGCCCACCCAGATGATGGCCTACGTGAGTTGCCATGATGACATGTGCCTTGTTGACCGTCTGCGCGCCAGCATTCCGAAGCTGACGGAAGAGGAGCTGATACGTCTGGACCTGCTGGCCCAGACAGCCGTGTTCACCAGTCAGGGTGTGCCTTTCATGCTCAGTGGCGAGGAGCTGCTGCGCACGAAACAGGGTGTGCACAACTCCTTCGAGAGCCCCGACAGCATCAATCAGCTCGACTGGAAAAACAAGGAGAAGTACCCGCATGTGTTCAACTACTACAAGGAGCTCATCGCCTTGCGCAAGCAGCATCCCTCCTTCCGTTTGGGCAGTGCCGAGCTGGTCAGGAAGCATCTTGAGTTCATCAGCGCTCCCAGTGGCGTGGTGGCCTACCGCCTGCATGACGTGCCCGGCGATGAATGGACTGACATTTGTGTCTATCTTAACTTCAACCGCAAGCCCATCGTCATCACACTTCCCGAGAAGCAGTTCAAGGTTGTCTGGGGCAGTGCCGTCGTCAACGCTGGGAAGGTCACCATCCAACCGCAGACGGCCCTGATACTCACCGCCAACCAGTAAGTGAGAATCTGCAAGCAAGAAAAAACAAAACAATATCAAACTACTTATGAAGAAAAGAACAATTCTACTCATGATGGGCTGTCAGCTGGCCTTTTCCATGCTGATGGCCCAGCCCACGCCTGGTAGCCAGATGGAGAAGCTGGACCGCGGTGTGGTGGCCCTGCCCCGTTCCAGCGGCTCGGGCAATTTTGTCAGCTGGCGCCTGCTGGGCACTGACAATAAGGCTGCAACCACTTTCGATGTGATTCGCGACGGTGAGACCGTGGCCACGGGACTTACCGTTACCAACTATCAGGATACCGGCGGGGCCAAGGGTGCCACCTATCAGGTGGTGACAAGGGTGAACGGCGAGGTGACGGCGACCAGCCAGCCCGTCCAAGGATGGATTCTGGCATTCCAGCCCCTCACGCTCGACCGTCCTGGCAAGGGCGAGCAGGGCGGCACCTATACACCCAATGACATGTCGCTTGGCGATGTGGACGGCGACGGGCAGTACGAGCTCTTTGTGAAGTGGGACCCCTCCAACTCGAAAGACAACTCGCAAAGCGGCGTCACCGACAATGTCTTCATTGACTGCTACAAGCTGGACGGTACAAAGCTGTGGCGCATTGACCTGGGTGGCAACATCCGAGCCGGTGCCCACTACACCCAGTTCATGGTCTATGACTTCGACCGTGATGGACGAGCCGAGATGATTTGCAAGACAGGGCCTGGCTCTAAGGACGGACTGGGCAACTATGTGAACCAGGCTGCCACCGACGAGAATATCAAGTCAGCTAGCGGCACTACGCTCTATCGCACCAGTGACGGACGCATCACCGGTGGCCAGGAGTGGCTCACCGTGTTCAGCGGACAGACCGGCGAGGCCATCCACACCATCTTCTACAATCCCAACCGCAATATGCTCTATGGCGGCGCTGCCGATGGCAGTGCAAACTGGGGTGAACCCGACGGTAAGAACGACAAGGCAAGCTATGGCAACCGCGGCGAGCGCTTCCTGGCCGGTGTGGCCTGTCTCGACGGCCCCGACAAGCCCGCCAGCGGCATCTTCTGCCGGGGCTATTATGGCTATGCTTTCATCTGGGCTGTTGATTTCGACGGGCAGCACCTCTATCAGCGGTGGCTCAGCCAGCACAAGTCGAAGACCAGCTACGTGCTCTATACCTACGATGCCGATGGGAACCGCAAAAGTCAGGCTCACACCGGCTGCAAGCCCACCAGCGGCAGTGGCAGCGGCACCATGTTTGCCAATGGTAACCACAACATGAGTGTGGCCGACGTGGACGGCGACGGCTGCGACGAAATCATCTGGGGCTCGGCTGCACTCGACAATGATGGCTCGCTGCTCTATGGCACAGGCTTTGGCCATGGCGATGCCATCCACCTGGGGCAGATGATGCCCTCACGACCGGGATTCCAGGTGTTCCAGGTGCACGAAGAGAAGGGCACCTACTCCTGGGACTTGCACGATGCTGCCACGGGCGAGGTCATCTACAAAGGTGGCAACGAGGGCGTGGACAACGGTCGTGGCATGGCGGCTGATATCAATGCCAAGACGGCAGGATGGGAGTTCTGGTCGGGCGATGACAGGCAGCCGCGCAGTGCCGAGACAGGCGAGACGGTGGTCAGCAAGAACCCCTCGGTCAACTTCCGCATCTACTGGGACGGAGATGTGCAGGATGAACTCTTCGACGGCCGGTACGATTCAGGTAGTGGAAAGGCCACGCCGCAGATTACGAAATGGAATGGCTCCAGCCTGACCACTTTGCGCGAGTTTGGCTCCTCCTACCGCAATCCGCAGACGTGTAACTCAACCAAGGCCACGCCCTGCCTGCAGGCTGACTTCCTGGGTGACTGGCGTGAGGAGCTGGTCATGTGGAACAATGGCAATCCGGCCGAGATACTGATTTTCACGACCAATGTGGCCAGCAACTACAGTGTGCCTACGCTGATGCACGACCACACCTACCGCATGGGCATTTGCTGGCAGAACACAGCCTACAACCAGCCGCCCCACCTGGGCTACTATCTGCCCGACTATGTGGAAGGCAAGCTGCCAAACAGCATTGGTGCTGTGCAGATGGCGGCCAGCTCAGCCCCTACCTCCACCATCAGCGACCTTCAGGGACGCCGTGTGGAGGGACAGCTGCAGAAAGGCATCTACATTGAAAATGGCAAGAAACGCCTGGTAAAGTAAAAGGGATTCTTATTTGCTGTGTAGCAACCGACCGTCGCTGGTTATTCCGGCGGCGGTCATTTTGATGCGCGTCTCCTTGCCGTTGTTGTAGAAATCCACCGTGAACAGGCCGTTCTCGTCGCACACCGCATTGGGATTCCAATAGAGCGTGCGCCTGTAGTCCTCGTTGTCAGTGGGCTGCCGCTGGCTGTAGTCGGGCTGATAGAAATCCTCAGCCATGTTGAAACCCCTGAACAAGATGTGGCGGTCACGGAAGGTGGGCTGTTCGCCGTCAAAGGGAATCAGCACCATGTCGACGATGGCATCGGGCGTGTATGACTCGTAGATCATCAGCGAATCCTCTCTGCGTGGCTCATAGTCGGTGAATACGCGGATGTCCTGCAGGCGCTTCATCTTCAGCCTTTTGTATAAATACTGTGAGGTGCGGTTGGCCCTGAATATTCCGTACTGTTCAGCTATCCCGGTGCCCATTCTTGGTGAATAGTTGCGATAGTAGGTATGACCTTCCAGCCGTGCGTCCACATTGTAGCTGACGGGGCGGTTCATGTTGCCGAACAAATACTTGCACACCTGTATGGGGAACTGGCGCATGTCGAGTTTGCCGAACGAGAGCCCGCGGTCAGTGATGTCGTTGTACAAATCGTAGGCGTCCATCACGAAGGCTGGTTTCTTCCAGTCCACCGCCCGGCGTCCGCGCCTGTGTCCACGCACGTCGAGGTTGTCCAGCTGGTGCACGTCGTTCTCCATGGACCATTCAGAGACGGTGTCCATCATCAGCTCGTAGTCCACTTCCGGCTGATGCTTCTCATAATAGTCATAGTCGTCCGTGAACATGGGGAAGAACAGGTCACGCTTCACGTAGAAGTCGGGGAAAGCATCTTCGTCCAGGAATTTGGCGTCCTTGCGCGAGGCCATATTCATCTTCAGCGAGTCCTGCTCCTTGTAGGCCTTCATATTCAGGTAGGCCAGGCCGTAGAACGGTGGAATCTCGAAGATGAAATGGCCGCCCTTTGTCTTTTGCACGGCTCCTACATACTTCCCGTCCACCGACAGTTCGGCCTCCACCAGCACTTCGTGTCGCAGATTTCCATGGTTGACGCCTATTTCGCTGTAACCGTCTGATAGTGCACCATATTCAATCGTTTCCACCATGTTGTCATTACCCGTTACACGCGTATCAGCTACGTACGAGTCAATGATGCCGCCCTCCGACGATGTCTCCTCAGCCCAGGGGTCGATGGTCTCTTCATCCAGGTCGTTCTTTCGGGTAATCATGCCCACGCCGTCCTGCCAGGCTAACAGCTCGTCGGGCTCCACGGGGGTGAGCGACAGCATCTTGTAGACGGTGCCCTCCAGCGTGAGCGTCTTCTCAGGCTCATAGCGCATGGTGAGCCCCTCGTCGGCCAGCTCGCTCCATTTGTACTTGCGCCAGCCCTGCACCATCATCAGCAGGTCCAGCCGATGGCGATGCTCCTGGTCGTCCTTTTCAAAATAGTAGGCAGGATGGGCAATGAATCCGCGCAGCTCACTGCTGAGCAGCAGGTCGGTCATCAGGTTGCCGTCGTCGTAGGAAGGCTCGTCGGTATAGGTGTCGCGTATGGAAATGGAGAAGAGGGTGGGCTCCGTGACGCCCTTCAGCTGCACGGGCAGCGTGATATGCTCGTAGGGCTCATAGCTCTTCACCTTGTTAATGGGGGCCGTTATCAGGGCATCGTCGTGCTCGTGGTTGTTCACGAAGAACAGTCGGTCAGCCAGTATCTGTCCGTCACTGTCGAACAGCGTCACATCAGCCACGCCGCTGGGCAGGCTTTCCACGGGCAGGTCTATACTGGTGTGGCCGGTGAGGCTCACCTGCTCAAAATGCTTCAGTGAGCCGCGGCAGAGAATGCTGATGGCATACCCTTTGTCGGCAGGCAGGCCGGTGCTGTTGATGGTCAGGTGGCTGCCGTCCAGCCTGAAGGTGGCTCCCTGCTGCTCACTCTTGGGCAGGTTGATGTTCCACTCCTTGTCGTGCCAGGTAAACTTGGCCTTCAAGCGTTTTCCCTTAGGCGTCACCACAAACGAGCCACGCCCCATGTATTCGGTACGGATGTTGATGGGCTGCTGGTCGCTGGCCGTCACCGTGCCACTGATGTTCACTGCCTCGCCATGCTGGTCGCACACGTCGAAGGCCACCCTGTTTTCTATACCCTCTATCAGATGCCCGCCCTCAGGGTAGAAGGTCACCACCAGGTCATCCTTCTTTTGGCGGGGCAGTCGCGTCTTTGGGCGTTGGTACATGGCTCGAATGTCGTAGTCGCCAGGCTCCTCGGGCTTGCTGTAAACGGGCAGTACGCGGCTGTAGAGCCCCTCCCACACGCGGTAGTAGTCGGCAGCCATCTGCTTGTTGTAGAACCACCAGGTCTCGTCCGTGCGATAGTAGTGGTGGTGCATGTTGAAATTCAGCATCCAGCGGGTGTAGGCCCTCAGCTCGTAGTAGCCCGAGTAAAGGGAGTCGGTCAGCACGAACTGTCCGCATGAAAAGCCCTTAGGACTGACGACGACGGTCTGGCGCTCTACCAGCAGCCCGTCGGGTGAGAGCAGTTCTACGTAGAGCAGGCGGCTCATGTCCGTGGGCAGCAGGTCGTCAGCGCGCACCACATAGGCCTTGTACCACAGGGTGTCGCCCACGAAGTAGCACTGGTTGTCAGTATGCACGTACACCTTTTCCTGCACCTGCGACACAGACGACTGCTCCAGGGCCTGGCGGATGTCATCAATGTTGCTGGCGTGGACGGCCGTTGTGAAAGAAGCCAGCAGGCATGCCAGCACAAAACAGAGTCTCGTCATCATGCAGTGATTCCTTTTATGTTGATTATGCGGGACAAAATTACGAAAAAAAACACATAATCAGTAGCATTTTTCAAAACGTTAACATACATGGCTCGTCACGCTGTTCGGGATGGTGACCGAGGTGAGGCTTTTAGATTGATTACCGCAAAGGTAGTTTTTTTCAGAAAGACTCTTATTCAGGCAAAATCTTCACTTTGTTTTAGGGTAATGATATCGCTGTTGGCACAAAGGGCGGCATGTGATGGCCATACGCGCACGCGCGTAAATAATAGGACGAAAAAAAGTGCTACAAGTGCTACTGGCGATTATAACAAATTGAAACACAATACGTTGTGGGTGCATTTTGACTTTTGGAAAATGCTACTGGAAAAGCTACTGGTAGGGGTGAGCAGCCAATTGCACACTTGGGTGCTTTTGTGCAGTAATGAGACATATAGAAAAGTCGCGGCCCGACTTTTCTATATGTCTCATCAGGTTTTTTTCATGCGGCGCCGACTTTTTGAAAAATCTCGTTGACTTTTTGGAAAATCTCGCCGCCTTTTTGTGGTTTGGCTGGGCCGGGGACTCACCGGTAGCACCTGTAGCATTTCCGGTAGCACTTCCGAGAGGTTAATTTGCACCCGTAAGTATCACAAAACCAGCTGGTTAATGCCGCTGGTAGCACTTGTAGCACCTTTGTTCGCGCGATATTTACGCGCGCGCGTTGAGTCTTAGTTTTGCCTAAAAAGCCCCTTCATCGTATGGTTATAAGCGATGAAGGGGCTTTCGCGTTGGAAAAAGTGGCTGCTACTGTGCCATGAGGCTGATGGCGAAGCCACCGCCGGGAGCTTCCTGCAGCTTCAGCGTCTGTCCGGCCTTTACCACTTTCTTGGTGATGGTGTAGGCCTGAGGGTTAGTCTCGTAGTGAGCATCCTTGGCGTCGGCGTAGATGGTGCAGAGGTACTTGCGCCCTTTGTCCAGGAAGTCGAGCTTGATGACTGACTGGTGGCCGTTCTCGTCGCACTTGCCGCCAATGAACCAGTTGTCGGTGCCCTTGGCTTTGCGGGCTACGGTGATGTAGTCAGCGGGCTCGGCCTCCAGATAGATGCTTTCGTCCCAGTCGCAGGCTACGTCGCGGATGAACTGGAAAGCATCGTCGAAGCGCTCGTAGTGCTCGGGCAGGTCGGCAGCCATTTGCAGGGGTGAGTACATGGTGAGATAGAGGGCCAGCGAGCCGCAGATGGTGATGCGTGCCCACGACTGATTGTTGCTCCACTCATTGAGGCGGGTGACGAAGATGCCTGGCGTGTAGTCCATAGGACCTCCCTGCAGGCGGGTGAAGGGCAGTATGCAGGTGTGGTCGGGTCGTGAGCCGCCGAAGGCCTCGTACTCTGTGCCGCGTGCACTCTCGTTGCCCACCAGGTTGGGATAGGTGCGGCAGAGGCCCGTCGGGCGGGTGGCCTCATGGCCGTTCACCATGATGTGGTGGCGGGCGGCCTCTTTGACCACGTGCAGGTAGTGATTGTTCATGGACTGCGAGTAGTGGTGGTCGCCACGGGGGATGATGTCACCCACGTAGCCCGTCTTCACGGCGTCGTAGCCATATTTGTTCATCAGCTGGAAGGCCTGCTCCATGTGGCGCTCGTAGTTCTGTGTGGACGATGAGGTCTCATGGTGCATGAGCAGCTTCACACCCTTGGCGTGGGCATATTCGTTGAGCATCTTGATGTCGAAATCGGGATAGGGGGTCACGAAGTCGAAGACGTCGCGCTTCCACATGTTGGCCCAGTCCTCCCAGCCCACGTTCCAGCCTTCCACCAGCACCTGGTCGAGTCCGTTCTTGGCAGCGAAGTCGATGTAGCGCTTCACCTTCTCGTTGTTGGCGGCATGGCGGCCATTGGGCTTTACCTTCTGCCAGTCAATGTTGTCCAGGTGGATGCTGGGGAACTCGTCAGTGTAGTTCCACGACGACTTGCCGACTATCATTTCCCACCACACGCCGCAGTACTTCGTGGGGTGAATCCACGATGTGTCGTCAAGGGCGCAGGGCTCGTTGAGATTGAGAATGAGATTCGATGACAGCATGTCGCGGGCATCATCGCTCACCATCACCGTACGCCAAGGCGTCAGGCAAGGCGTCTGCATGCAGCCCTTCAGGCCCGTGGCATCGGGGGTGAGGTGGCTGACGAAGGTGAAAGGACGGGGTAGGGGATAGGGCGATGGCTGCGGATGGGGTGTGTAGGCATTGCTGCCACCGCGCAGCTCAGTGCTCAGTGCCTTGGTCTGCTGGTCCACCAGCTCCAGGTGCATGGTGGCATAGTCAGCGCAGGCGGCCTCATGGATATTAATGTATAGGCCATCCTGGCTCTTCATTTGCAACGACGTCTGAACGCCGGTGGGCGAGAAAACGGCTACTGAAGAGTTGCCCCAGTTCACGGCTTGGTCCATGCGTCCGCGAATCTCGCTCAGCAGTGTCTGCTGTGTCTCTTGCTCCTGTGTGTCGTAGTCGCCAGGTAGCCACCAGGCGGTGTGGTCGCCAGCCATGCTGAACTCTGTGCGCTCATCGCGTATAAGGAAATAGTTCAGTTCGGACTGCTGCGGGAATTCATAGCGCAGGCCTATGCCGTCGTCGTACACGCGGAAGCGGATGATGATGCGGCGCTCGTGCTGGCGTGGCTGCAGCCGCTGGCCCTGGCCTCCGGCGGGAGGAGGGGTGCGCCACTGCTGCGAGAGGGTGGCGGCATACTCCATGTAGTGGTTGCGAATGGTGCGTGTCTCGCCCCATACGGGCTGCCAGGTCTCGTCCTGCTCGGTGGTCTGCTCGTCGATGATTCTGAATCCGTCCATCAGGTCATGCTCATTGCTGCCCATGGAGGCGTGCTTGTCGCGGGCCAGCTCCAGTCCCAGATGGGAAGGCAGCACCACGGCGCGGTCCTTGTAGGACAGCTCGTAAGTGGGGCGGCCCATGTCGTCGGTGTAGAACTTCAGCTTGATGTTGCCGCTGGGCGACACCACTTCGGCCGCCATGGCCATCAGTGGTGCTGCCAGCATGCTTAGTAATAATGATTTTCGTGTCATAGCTCGTTTGCTTGGTTTGGTTCGGTGGTGGGGTAGGGGCTATCCGCGCTCTATCCATGCCAGGACGTCGCCTTTGCGCACCTTGGCTCCCTGTTTGGCGCTGATGTCGACCAGCTTGCCTCCCAGTGCGGCGGGGATAGGCACTATCTCGCCCCATTTCTCTACGAGGTAGCAGAAGGTCTGGCCCTCCTGGTACTTCTGGCCGATGAACGGCTCGATGCAGGGTGCGCACTCGCCGTCGCCATTGAACTCGTAGAATATTTGTCCGGCTGATGGGCATACCAGGGCATCGGCCTTGGCATGCTTCAGGGCGGCCAGCTCCTCGGCGTTCACCTTGCCGGCTCCCAGACGGGCATCCTTGGCCTTCTGGATGTCGGCCAGCAGCTGCTTCTTTGCCTGTCCGCTCTTGAAGGGGCGGTACTGCTCGGGGTGCATGGCCAGCTCGAACAGTTCCTCGTTGTCCTGACCGTAGTCCCAGCCGTTCTCGTCCATCTCCTTCTTGAAGCCGTCGAGAGCATTAGGCAGCAGGGTGTGCGGGTCGACGTCGGTGAACTCGCGGCCCTGCTTCTTGGCCAGCTCCACAAACTCGGGGGCGATGGTGCCGGGCACCTTGCCGCTCTTGCCAAGGATCATGCCCCAGATGGCGTCGTCCATCATCACATAGCGGCCCTTGCCCTGCT
>CAMNJH010000024.1 GCA_946541275.1 uncultured Prevotellaceae bacterium | reverse complement strand
GTGAAGGAGGTCTTCACGGCCTTGCCGTCATAGGTGGGGTTCACTGTCTCCATCTCATCGGAGGAGGAGCAGGCGTAGAATCCCGCGCTTAGCAGAGCTATCGCTCCGGCGTAAGCAAGTTTTGTAATCTTTTTCATACGATTAAAAAAATTTATAGTTACTAATTATTATCGGGAAATGGTTTGTACTTTCTTGCTTTTTCCAGCTCCCGCAGGTTCTGGCGGGCGTCGGCATTGCCATTGGCGGCGGCGCGCTGGAAGCAGCCGACGGCCTGGTCGTGCTGGCCCGTCATGTAGAGAGCCACGCCGAGGGCGTTCTGTGCCCGCTGGTCATGGCGCACCTGTTGGAGCAGGTTCAGTGCCTGCTGGTACTTCGTCTGGCTGATGAGCTGGCAGGCCTCGTTGATGGTGGCGGCGGCCTGGTCGGGCACGCGGTCGAAGTAGATGCGCAGATAGCCTGAGTTACGCTGCTGTGGCAGCAGGTCCTCGCGTATGTAGCGGTAGGTGGCCCCGCCGTTCAGCCGGCGCAGTTGCTGCTCGCGCCGGTTCAGGTCGGGCTCCGTGTCGATGACGTCGATGGCGGCCTGCAGCGCGTCGGGCTGCATCTTGCCGGGAGTGACCTTTGCTTCAGCCAGGGCGTCAGCCAGCTGGTCGCGCAGCTCGGTCCATGCCTCGGCGCCGTTGGCCAGCTCGTACATGTCGTCCGGGGTGCTGACGCGCTGCTGTATGTATTCCTTCAGGGCCACGGCGCGGTTGGCAGCCAGCTGCTCATTGTGCCTGACGGTGCCCTCGATAGATGCCAGACCAACAATCTGTATCAGGCGTACGTTGCTGGCCGAGTCGGCCATGATCTGGCGGGTGATGTCAATGATGCGGTCCAGCGTCAGGGCGTTGTCGCGGTAGTCATGCTGCAGCTCGTGGCTGTCCAGGGCGAAGTGCACGAAGAGGGCGCCCTTCTCCTTGCGCAGTATGCGGGTGTTGTCGTAGGGGCGGTAGTCCTTGTATTCGGCCAGCACGGGGTTGTCGGCCAGCAGGCGGTCGCCCACGGTGGCCGGTATGACGGGCGAAGCGGTCAGCACGGGTTCCACAGGCCGGGAGGGCTCTGGGGGCAGCACTGTCACAGCGGGCTGGGCGGGTACCTCCCGGCGGTGCGGGTCCAGCACGATGTTCAGCGCCAGCTTGGGCACCAGGAAGGGCTTGTCGTCGCGTCCCAGGTAGGTGCCGCAGTGGGCGCACTCATACTTCTTGGCCCAGGTGTAGCCAACGCCCATGCCCAGCTCGGCCTCCAGGCGGAACAGGCGGCTGAGGCGCCAGGAGTAGCCATAGAAGGCGCCGATGGCGGCCAGGTCGCCCTGCAGGCGGTGATGGCGCACAGCGGGATAAAGGCCCAGGGGGAAGTGCACGTTGCCCACATTGTAGTGGCTGTACACTAGGTTCATGCCCCAATAGCTGCCACGGCTGATGAAGGTGGAGTCGTTGGTCCAGTGGCGCAGCTCGGGTGCCAGCAGCAGGTGGCGCCATTTCTTGGTCTCGCTGTCGTCAGTGGGCCAGGGGCGCAGGCCTGCGTTCAGGCCAATGGCCCAGTGGGCGCTGTCAAAGCGCAGCTCCACGCCCAGGTTGGGGGTGAGCGCAGCGTCGTAGGCCAGGTTGTTGCGTACGTTTACTTTCTGGGCATGCGTAGTGGTGATGCTCAGTAGCAAGCAGGCAGCTACCAGCAGGCAACGGCTGATGCGCATAAATAGGGATTCAGCTGCGCAAAAAGCCGTACTGATTGGGTTTTTAAAGGACCTAACGGCCATTCCTTTTCTAATTTTTATATTATAAATATGGCAAAATTAATAAATATGTTCGAAAAGTCCAAGGTTTGTGGTCAATTTTTTTTTTTTTGTTACATGAGACAAACAATTTAATAAAAATGATACAAATGACAAAGTTTTTTTAGGCAAAAACCTGCGATAGTTCAAAAATGCATATGCAAATCTGAAATGACCATACCGTCTCTGTAGGCTCTTTCATGCTCATGATTGCATATTTGGTGGAAGAAATGAATGGTCGATGGGATAATTTGAAATAACGTAGACTTCTGGAGCCGCTGTTGCTTGCACCGAGACATGCCGTGTCTTGTGCCAAAACATGCCGTGTCTTGCATCGAAACATGCCGTGTCTTGCGTCTCTTCGCTTGCAGCTACAAAAGTACTCATTCCCGCAGGAACTCCGTAGGCATTCCCCTCCCATCCAAGGGGAGGGGTTAGGGTGGGGTCTGTAACTTCTTCCCGGACAACGATTAGCTGATGAAAAATTCGTTGACATAATAATACTGACCCCACCCCTGCCCCTCCCCTACATGGGAGGGGAATGCCTACGGGGTCAACTATACATTTACCTTTAGCCAACAATATTGCCTACGCGCACGCGCGTTATATATAGGACGAAAAAAAGTGCTACAAGTGCTACTGGCGCTTGTAATGCATTGAATCACAGTTGCTTGTGGGTGCATTTTGGTTTTCGGAAAATGCTACCGGAAAAAGCACCGGCAGGAGTGAACTGATAGTTGCGCATTTGTGTGCATTTGTGCTGAAATGAGACATACAGAAAAGTCGGGCCCGACTTTTCTGTATGTCTCATCGGGAATTTTTCATGCGGCGCCGACTTTTCAAAAAATGGCGTCGACTTTTTGAAAAATCTCGTTGACTTTTTGGAAAAAGTCGCCGCCCTTTTGTGAAACGGACGGGCCGGAAGCCCACTGGTAGCACCGGTAGCATTTTCGGTAGCACTTCCGAGAGGCCAATTTGCACCCGTAAACGCCATGCAGCCAATTGGTTACAGCCGCCAGTAGCACTTGTAGCACCATCTTTCGCGCTATATTTACGCGCGCGCGCGTAATATGGAGGAGTTAGGAGTTACTCCTAACTCCTCACTCTTAACTATTCTTGTATGCTTTCCTTGAGCTGTCGGGTGGCCCGCTCAATCATGTCGTGTGTGCCACTGCCGTCGCTGACGTAACGGATGACCATGCCCGCATAGCCTATGGCGCGATCCAGCTTCTGGTTGCCCTCGGGCTGTTTCTTGGCCTTGTCCAGCAGTTCCATCAGCTCGGCCATGTCCTCCAGCTCGGGCAGGTTGCCCGGGCGCATGCTGTTGATGATGGTGTTCAGGGCCGATGAGGCCTTGTCCAGCTCGTCCTGGGTCAGCTGGCTGTCGGGCTTGTCAAGCAACTGCTGACTCTGTGCCAGCTGTTCCGTCATGCGCTTATAGGCATTGGGGGCCCACGGCGCATATTCGGGCACTTTCACGGCTAGTGCCTGCCAGGCCTGCTGCTCGTCGGTGCGCTGACGGGCCACGAGCACCAGCTCGCGCAGGGCCGACTTGTCAATCTCGTCCTTCAGCTGGCTGTTGGCCTGCTGAGCCTCGGCGCTCACTGGGATGTTCATGCGCAGATAGTGAGTGGCATGGCGGTTGGCCTGATAGTCGGGCATGAAGGTGCGTCCCTGGAAGCTGAGTGAGTACAGGTGTGCCTCGGCCGGACCGTTGTCGCCGTCCTTGGCGCCCAGCAGGTTGATATCGCTGAGGTCGGGGGCCACGTCGACGGTGGCCTGGTCCCAGTTCTTGATGCCTGTGGTGGCCATGACCAGCGGTCCATACATGATGGCGCCTGCCCACATGGGTGTGTACTCCGTCTTGCCGCCTTTCTCGTAAGCCGGGGCTGTCTCCATCTTGTCAGGTCCGAAGTCCAGGTGCTTGGTGAAGGGCATGGTGACCTCCACCACGTCCTTGGCGCTCCATTTGCGCATGGGAATCTCCACATAGCTGCTGGGCTGGTAGCTGCGTGCCACCTCACGCCCGTTGAGCTTCACGCTGAAGCCCTGGGTGGCCCAGTAGGGTACGCGCAGCTTCATGGTGAACTTCGTCTTGGACTTGGAGGGCTTGACGGTGATGGACGCCTGCTCGGCGGGCCACTGGCACTGCTGGCTGATGACGACGCCCTTCTGCTGCCAGTGGGCTGTGGTGGGCATGTAGAGCGCCACCCACAGCGTGTCGGCGCCTACGAAGTAGGTGGCCTCCTGGTATTTCACGTGGTTCTCGGCACCCGTGCCACCGCAGCAGGTGCTCTGAGGCGTCTCGTTGCCCCAGGGCTTCGAGGCATCGAGGCCCACGGCATACTGGTAGAGCACCTCATACTGGCGTGGGTTGATGGAGCCCACTATCTGGTTGTACAGCAGGCGCTCGTAGTAGTCCATGTAGGCGGCGTCGTTGGGCCGGAAGCAGGCCAGGTCCTTGGTCAGCTTGGCCAGGTTGTAGGCGCAGCACGTCTCGTTGATGGTTGGCTCGGGATGCAGCTCGCGTCCGCCCCAACTGGTGACGTTGGAGCACATGGACGTAATCTGTGAGTAGGGCTGGCGGAACATCTCGCCATTGCCCACGCCGCCCATGGCGTAGCGATAGCGCCCCTGTATCATGAGCCAGAAGTTCTGTGCCAGGTTGTAGTAGTAGGGGTTGGCATTGCCGCGATAGGCGCGCAGTGCCCCGGTGATCATGGGTATGTGCTGGTTGGCATGGCGCGTGCGTATGGCATCGATGCCTTTGGCCAGGGGGTCGAAGAAGGCGGGGCTGTCGAAGTAGGTGGAGGCTTCCAGCAGATGGGCGCGCTCCTCGGCGGTGCCCGTCATCTCTGACAGGCGTGCCAGCGACTCGGCCATGCCGCCCACCTCGCCGGCAATGTACATGTTCCACATCTCATAGCGGTTGCCGGGGCGCTGGCGGCGCTCCTCCTGCGAGCCGTCGCTCTTCACGTAGGTGCGGTAGTGCAGGCGGTTCCACACCCACAGGCCCATGTCCTTGGCGGTGAGCAGGGCTTTCTGGGCCACCTGCGGGTCGTCAATGTAGGTGGCAATGTCGATGAGGCCAGCCAGCTGCTTGTGCACGGAATAATAGGGAGCCCACACCCAGCTGTCGTTGTTGTAGGCGCGGTACATCTCAATGAGTGCGCAGTGCTGTGCGGGTATGGCGTTCAGGTAGCCGTAGCCGTAGTGGCGATAGTCCTGCTTGTAGCGGTCGAAGTCCTTCCACGTGCCTTGCAGGTTGCGCAGCTCGGCCTCGGGGGCGAAGTCGCGGGCCTCAAAATAGCGGCCCAGTGAGTCGCTCCACAGGAAGGTGCGCTCCTGGCACTGTCGCAGCTCGTCGACCATTAGCCTGATGTTCTGGCGCAGGCGCGCTTTCTTGTCGGCATCCTGACAGCTGGCGAAGGCCATGGCCATGGCCGACATGTAGTGGCCCGAGCCGTGCCCCTTCAGCTTGGTCGTCGGCGAGTCCCATCCGTCGGACACTGGGTAGCCGTCGGTGCTGAGGCCGTAGGTGTCGCGGTAGTTGTAGAGCTGCTGTCGCACGTCGAGTGTGAGCAGGTGGTCAATGTCCAGGTCGCGGTTCCACGTCAGGCGGTTCTGCCCGTCAATGGACACCTGGTCCAGAGGCAGCGTCTGGGCCACAGGCTGGCTGGCGGGCACGCTCCAAGGCTGGCTGACCACGGTGACCTGTGCCGTCAGGGGATAGCCATTGGTGGTTGTGTTGTCGCCGGTGATGAACCCCTTCACCTTGTACTCCGTCCCTGCGGGGTTGATGGCGGGGTTGGCCTCGGCCTGTTCACGCACCAGCGAGCTGTTCTGCCAGCGCACCTGGCGGTACTCACCCTGTCCGTCGCTGTAGGTCACCCACAGCTGGTAGGGCAGGCGGGGGGCACAGCCCTCGGGTACCTGCACGCTGACGGGTTCTACACTGGTGATGTGGCGCGGCTGCGATGAACTCTGCGCCGTGGCTGTCGTGGCAAACGGCAGTGCCAGTGCCATGCAAAGACACTGCCGGAGGATGCTTTTCTGTAAAGGATACATAGTTAGTAATGGTTATGGTTTCGTTCGTTGGGTGGTGGGGCTGTCAGGGCAGGCTGAGCACCCCTTCGTCAATGAGCTTCTTGACGAGCCATGCGGGCACAGTGACGGTGCCGTCCTGGCAGGCCATCTGGAAGGTGCGGCTGTCGCCGTCGTCAGTCCATTGGAACAGATGCGGATACTCGCGGGCCATGATGGGTGCCACGCTGTCGCGGAGCATGATGCGGTCGTAGTGCTGGCGTCCCTCCTCGTCGTCGGGGCTGCACAGCTGCATGTCGCCGTTGAAGAGGCGGCTGTCTTCCACCACGCACCAGTCGGCGGCGTTCTCCTCCAGTGCGCGGGTCAGCACTTCGCTCTTCATCACTATGGTGATGAGCTCTTCCTCGGCTTTCACCTCCTGGGGGGCCTGTGGCTTGGGAGAGCGCAGGAAGAGGAATCCCAGCACGATGAATGCGGCGAAGGCCATGGCCACGGCCACGGTCATGCCTGTAAAGAAGGTGCGGTCGGACTTCCTTCTCGGGTCCAGCCATTCAAACTTGAATCTATCGTTAGGGTCTATCATGGGTTTAGCTGTTCATGTAGTTCTTAAATTCATCGGAGTCGAGGACCGCGTTCACAATGTCGGCATAGGCCTGTGACTGGGCGGGCTTGTTGAGGGCAATGTAGATGACCACGAATCTTACTTGCGACAGGTCGGTGTCAGGGCTTGCCAGGTCGCCATTGGTGATGATGATGCCCAGGCGGTGCTTGTCAGTTTCGCCCCTGGCAGAGATGGTTCCCGTCTTGGCATAGAAATAGTAGCCTTGATACTGGTTGGACACCAGACCCTCCTGATGCTGTATGCCGAGCCGTGCTCCGAGCAGCGGGCCACGGCTGCTGAGTGATGCCGTTCCACGGGTGAGCACATCGCTCATGCCTTTCAGCTGCAAGGGGCGTGCGCTGTCGTAGCCGGGGTTGGTGTCGAAGCGGCTGTAGGCAGGCTTCGGGTGCTTCATCACGGTCAGCTGGTAGTTGCGGTTCAGGGTGGCCATGCGGCCATAAGCCTCGGCCATCTTCCATGGCGTCACCTCCCAGATGGCCTGGGCGCCGATGGCCGTGGAGCGCACGGCACGCTCCATGAACAGCTTCTGGTTCTGGCCGTCGCGGGGATTGAAGTACGACTTCTCCAGATAGGCATAGCCGTTAGAGCGGTTGCCAGGCGTGGCATCCAGCACTTTGCCGGCGGGGCTGGAATAGAAGCTGCTGGCCGTGGGGTCGGCCTCCTCGTCGCGGAAGAACCAGTCGTTCATGGAGGTCTCCAGCAGGCTGGCGGTCTGGTTGGTGTAGCTGGGCTCCTGGTTCAGTGTGAACAGCGGCTGCTGGTCGCCGAAGGTGAGGATGGGGAACCGGTCCAGATAGGACGTCTTCCGGCTCATGTCCTGCTGGCTGATGCGCGCGAAGAGTGTCTGCTTGTCCCAGGTGGGCGCGGTGGCGGTGAAGGCGCTGGTGAGCTGTTCGGGCGTGAACGAGCCAATGTAGGCCATCAGCGCATTATAGACGTTGCTGGAGTGGGTCATGTAGTCGGCCACGTTGATTCTGGCACCGCCATGCTCGTCGCTTTTCAGCGGACGGAAGGGATGATTGCCCAGGAAGCTGGCCCCATTGAACTTCTCCAATTCAAACTTGTTATTGTCGGCAGCGACGTAGTTCAGGTTGTATTGCTCAATGTACAGGTTGCGCCAGTCATAGTCCAGATGTGAGGCCACGGCCGTCCATACCAGGGGCTTCTGCGTGGAGCCCGGTCCGCGGCTGATGTGGAGCAGGTTCTTGTTGCCGAAGGCGCGGCGCTCGGTGTCGGAGCCCATCAGACCGTACATGTAGAGGCTGTCGATGAAGCGGTTGACCTGGCGGTGGTCGTTGGGGTCCAGGTGGTATCTTTCGTCATGGTCCACCAGTGCCAGCACGTCGCCGTCGCCATTGGCCACGATGACGCTGCTGCGCCTTGTCATGGGGAATCTGTCGAGAACATGGTAGATGTCGGAGGTGAGCTTCTCGGAGAGCGTGATGACCACGTCGTCGTTGAAGGCGGCAGTACGCTCCCTGACGGGCAGGCGCTGCTTCTGCTGCTGCACCTCAAGGGCTAGGTTCCTGATCCAGAAGAGCTCCTCGCCCTGGGGAAAGAAGAAGGTGCGCTGGTTGTTGATCAGAATGTTGCGGGCCAGATAGTGTCGTCGGGGCACCACGCTGCCCAGCAGGGAGTCGGCAGGATGGGATGTGTGGGCATGCTCGTCAATGAGGTAGGTGCTGTAGATGCCCTCCCTCATGGCGTACTCCTTGTCGTTGGTCCTCATGGTGCAGCCCTCGGCATTGACGATGGTGTGGTCCCTGCCGTCGGCCATCCACGAGGCGGGCAGTCGGTAGGCCGTCAGTCCGCTTGTAGCCAGCCGCCAGCCCAGCACGGTGTCGCTGACTGCCACGAAATTGCCGCGCCACTGCTGGTCGGACTGCATGGGCAGGGTGGGCGACTGGAACTTGTTGTGGGTGGAGAGCGTCACCTTGCCTTCCCTGTTCAGGCGCGCATGCAGGATGTTGTGCGAGCTGTTGTGACGGCTGTCGCGCTCCAGGAAGTGCTTCCACAGCCGCTGTCCGAAGGGGAAGTCGGCAAAGACATTGTCAATGTGCTCCTTGTCGTTGAATCTGGCCATGGCCAGTGACATGTCGCGCTGGAAAGGAATATGTACGGCGCTGTCGCCTTTCTGGTATTGTTCCAGATGGTCGTTGATGGTGCCAACGCGGCTGCTGAAGGTCTGCATCAGGCGGGTCAGCTCCAGGGAGTTGTCGGTAGTTCCCCGGCTGGCCACCTGGGCGCCTATGACGCACAAGATGAGGGCCACAGCCACACGAGTGGCATCCGTGCGGGCGAAACTGAAGCGCCAGGCATTGGGCATGGAGTTGCCATTGCCGGGCTCCAGCGGGTCGGCAGCATCGTAGTTCTTCGCCACACCACCTTCAAAGACATAGAGCTTGTACAGGTTGCGCTTCTCGTAGATGGCAATGAGCACCCATGTCATGACAAGGCCGAAATAGTAGACCAGCGTCAGCTTGGAGTTGATGCTGACCAGGGGGAAGTCCTGACCCAGGAAGATGAAGCGCTGGGTGGTGGCCATCCATATTAATAATGAGTGGACAAAGAGCAGCAGGGGAATCTGGATGAGCAGCGACCGCGCCCATCGGTGATAGAGGGGCTGCAGGGCACCATAGAGAACCATGAGCAGGAAGAACAGGAAGAACACCAGCGGCAGGCGGCCGGAATGCTCGGCAATGACGAAGCGAACCATGGAGATGTCGGTGAGCTGGGCGTTCCACAGGGCTCCCGTCTTGGAATGGGGCTGCATCTTGAAATAGCCGTGGCCGTCTTCCATCACCAGGTTGATGCTGTCGCCACGGTCGGTATACTGGCCGATGATCATGTGGTTCAGGGCAGCTTGCAGATAGCGATGTTCCGTGCGGTCATCGGTAATCTTCTCCATCACGTCGTCGGGTTTGGAGAAATGGACGGCTATGCGCTGCGCGGTGTGCTGACCTCCTGTGGTCAGGTAGCTACGGAAGCCAAAGCCGCCAGCCACGAAGAGGACTGTGACAATGGCTATGAAGCCTATCTGGAAAGTCCTCTTACGGATTTTCAGGATGTAGCATGCCACCGTGCTGATGAACAGTCCGGCCACAGCCATATAGCTCAGCATGGAAAGCATGGGCTCTTGGTCAAGGATGCCGATGATGGTCTTGTAGGATTTAATCAGCAAGCCCATGAGCAGCAACAGCGCGAAGATGGCTGCAATGCGCCAGCGCTCACGTCGCATATAGTAGGCCACGTGCACCTGGAGCAACCACAGCATCCAGAACACCGAGAACGTCAGGAACAGGATGCCATAGCCCGAGTCAATGAGTATCAGGATGGCCGCGTAGGCAAAGGCCGCCGCCACATGGGCTGCTATCAGCTTGTATGGAATCTTCTCCTTCCAGAAGGAACCCTTGCCGTTGCGGTCTTCCAGTCGGAAAACAGGGCAGGGGGCCAGGTTGCGGTCAATAAGGACTGTGGTGAGCAGATAGGCCAGCACAGGAATGGAAATCTGGAACAAGGGCGACAGATGGGTCAGCTTGACGGCAAAGGCGACTGTGGCCAGTCCCAGGGCAACGGCCAGCTTCAGCCATCTGCCCAGCTTGGAGGAGCGTGACAGGGAGAGCAAGCTAAACCGTCTGAGCGGGCGATGGAGGATGAGACCCTTGCCTATGGCAATGGCAACCACCATCAGACACATCATCATTGTCAGGTAACGGCCATTGGTGGTACTGCGGAACAGGCCGTAGAACTCGTAGTAGCTGATGTTCTCAACAGGCGGGAACACCGACGTGCGCCATAGCAGGAACCAGCGGAATGTCACCAGGTAGATGGTCACGGCGTAAGCCACGAACTCTACGGTGGTAAAGGTGTTCCGGCGCATGCCTTTCTTGCTCTTGGTGGTAGTGACGCCTCCCCAGAGCAAGAGCACTGACAGTGCTAATATAAAGATGAGCAGTTGCAGCTTGATGATGTCGGGCTGGTAGGGTGATGACTGCTTCAGGTCTTCTATGCTGGCAATCCACTCCACGTCATTGCCATAGCCTTGCGATATGGCCCCTTGCAGGCGCTTGCCCGCCAGCACCGTCTGTGGCGTCTGGCTGCCGCCATGGCTGTACAGGAATTCCAGTTCCTGCGTGGTGGGTCCGGCGATGAAGGAGATGGTCATGGGCTTCATGGTGTTCGCATTGTCAGAATGGCTGAACACATCGAAGAGCATGATGTTGTCGGGGAGTTCCGACAGCTGGTCGTTGCCGATGTTCATGGACGTGCGCACCGTCACACAGCTATAGCTCTTCTCGGGCGACTGGGCCAGGTAGTGATAGAGCGGCATCTTGTAGACCAAAGACAGGGCGCCGTTGCCCGACATGGCGTGCTTGGTGGTGAAATAGGCGGGGTGGGTGCTGCTCATGTCGTAGCCGATGGTGAACACCTGCTCGCAGCCCAGACGTAGCGTCTCGGTGCCATGCTGGCGAAGCGACTGCCAGTCATTTCCGTGGACACTGGCGCGAACGGCATAGTTGTCAATGGAGTCGTGCCAGGCGTTTTTCACCTCAAGGGCGAAGCCGATGTCGCGATACATGGCCAGGCGCTGGTCCTTCTTCACCTGCATGTGCATGGTAGTCCTCACAATGCTGAGGTCGGAGAAGTCGGCGTCTGTCACGGCTGCACCCTGTATCAGCATGGACAAGGGCAACCCCTGGGTGACAAAGCGGTGTTCTTCTGACAGGTAGTCAGTGCCGTCGGGCATCACCAGATGGTAGTCCACCGAGTCCTCCTTCACCACGTTCATGTAGAATTTGTAGACATCATTGTTCCGCCTTGTCCTCAGTTGCAGGGTATCCTTGTCGGTAAAGGTCACCAGTGAAGAGGCATTGGCCAGCGTGCGCTTCACGCAGCGCCCTTCGCCATTATAGTGGTTGATGAAGATAGGACGCGAGAAGTTGGTCAGCTCCAGGTTCAGCGTGTCTTGGTCAAGCGACGTGATGACGGCTCTGCCGCCCATTGCCACATCATCAAAGAAAGCCCTGGCGGAGTTGGCGGCCAGCACGAATCCATGAGGATTGTTGATGTCGATACCGTCCAGGCGCACCGTGTGATGATCAATGTTCCTATAGACATGCCGGTTGGCAAAGAAATAGTTGTCCAGGGTGTAAATGCTCAGGAATCCCAGGAAGAGCAGGGCCGCCGAGGCTGCCACCGAATAGGTAATGCCCTCCAGCCGGAAGTGGCCTTTATGTGCACTGCTTATCTGCTGGCGGTGGTAGGAAATGCCCAGGACAATGATGACAAACAGGAAGATAAAACCCAGGATGCCGAAGTTCATGGTCATCTGTGAATTGATGAACCATAAGGCGGCAATAAGCACGACTGCGAGCGCGCCGAATATCAGTTTCTTCATCATGATTCTTGCTGTTTAGGGGTGACAGATTGCTGGTGGCCACTGAAACGCCACCCTTGCATCAGGTAGAGATGCTCATCGTCCAAGTCCATGCCTTGGCGAATGGCTATCTGCAAAGCACGGGCCCACTTATAGCTGCTGTCCTCCACTTCGGTATTTACTTCCCTAGCCCTTTCAGCAACCTCCTCGCCTGACAACCTGCCCGTCATCAGATCTACGTTCAACCCCTGACGGTCAGTTGAGGCATTGGGATTGTCGATGCTGTCCACCACGTCGATGGTCATCATGGCCAGGGCTATGAATTCGCTGCAGCGCTGCCGCAGCACATCCGCGTTGCCTTCAGGCTCCTGAGCTTCCAGGTTGTCAACGAAAGTCTGGATTCTATTCTGCAGCACCTTGATCAGTTCCAGGTTGTGGAAGGCCAGGTCAGCGTCCGTTATCCTGTAGGTCAGTCGTTCGAGCAGTGCTTCCGAATCCTCATCAGTCATCCCCTGGGGGTATATTCTTTGCTCTTTCAGCAAGCGGATGATGGCCAGTAGCGGATTGGAAGAGCCCACTGCTCCCGACAGGCCCTCCTTCAAATGGGCATACTGTGTGGCGGCAGACTTGTAAGTACTGATTTGCTGGCGATAACGTCTTATCTCATCATCTGTTGGGCTTGCTGGAGTGTCATTCAGCTGGCGGTTCAATTGTGCATTCTTCCACAGCATAACAGCCAGTGCCACGATCAGCACGATGGTGATGCACAAGAAGAGCCACATGGGTATGGAGTCAGTCATAATGGGGGTGTTGCTTTGTCTTATTGCAGGAATAAAGTGATTACTTGTTGGTGGTATTCATGTTGAGGGGAGTGCCCAGAGGCGTGCCTATTGGTCCGCCAGTGACGTTGGTCGCCCCGATAGGGTTCCATGAAATCTTGGATGGCTTGGGAATAAACACTTTGCTGATTTCGTCAGGATGCAATTCCACATGGGGGAACAGAGTGGCGAAGATGAGCGACGAATACTTCATGTTGATATAGTCGTTGCCCCCCAGCTCCTTGGTGATTTCTTCTTCGTTATTGCCTTTGTTCGTGCGTACATAAATCTTGTCGTCGGCATAGAACAGCTTCAAGCTGCCGGAATCAGTGGGATGGTAGTAAGTACCGCCTATCAGAATCCAGTCATGCTGCGGATTGTTGATTTTCAGGTCGTATCCGAATACCATCCCATTGACCTTGGCAGTGGCTGCCACAAAGTCATAATTGATGTCCTGTTCAACTTCGTAGGCTCCTCCAATAATGTTGTCGACGGCCTTCTTGGCGCCCTTGGCTGAGAACAGCTTGGAAAACCACTTGCCGATGGAACCCAGACATCCCCGTGGTTCCGCATCGTCTATTCCAGGTGTGTTCTGCATCTTTCTCACTTTGGCGAAAGGTGTGCTCAGCATTCTGTTGCTGGTGACGCCTCTTTGCAGGTGAGAGCGGATGTAGAGGCAGATGTTCTTCTGGTTGAAGGCGGCATGGGCAGGGTCCAGATAGGGCAGCTCCCGGTTCGCAATGCCATCTTGGTTCAGCCTGTTGAGAATGGCCGATTTCAGCTCCTTGTCGTAGAAAGCCCTTCCGGCGAAGAACACTCCCTTGATGCCTTGGAATTCCTTGGCCTTGGCAATGCTCAGGCTGTACGACACATCTGCGGCAATCTGCCCAATCATGGATTCAATATATCTGTTGGCGGCTGGCGAGAGGGGCAGATAGCGGTTGCTATTCACCATGTTTTTAACGAAGCTGATGAAAGCGTCGAACGTCAGCTTGTCGAATGTCTGCGTTGCCCTTGTTGTGCTGGAAATACCCACTACGGGAGTAATGCTGAAGTCCTTTTCGCCCTCACCCATGGTGATTTTGTAGCTGTCAACGGCCTCCATCAATTCGCGCAACTTGGCCCCGTCGGGTGTCAGACCTTTGTCACCCAGCAATATCTTCTTGAATATCCATTCCTGCAGCTCTTCGTCGCGGCAGTCCTTTTGGATGGTGTTGGCAAGCAGGAATTCCCTGAGTAAAGCCAGCATATAGGCATAGCTCATGGCGTTTCCGGCGCCGATGATGCCCGAACGGAAGCGGCTGGTCACCTCGTTGTTGCGAAAATCAATGATGGAGAAGTCGAGTGTGCCCTTGCCGCCATCCAGAATCAGGTAGGTTCCTTCTTCCAGCGGGGTGGGAACGTCAGGATGCGTCAGCTGGTCAATGGCGCCGAGCAGCGAGGCGTCGCTTTCCGACACGGCTATGACCTCAGTGCACACTACTTTGCTTTTCAAAGTGGCGTTTAAGTCAAACATTTCCGCCAGGTCCTCCTTCAGCCACTTGAGGCGTTTCTGCACGTCGGTGTGGGTGTACACATTCGGCATCAGGACGTAGATGCGCACGCAGCGCGGCACCTCATCGCTCTCCGTTGCTTTCAGCAAGGCTGACATCAGGAAACGGTTGATGGTGGCGCGATAGAAGAAGCCGTCCCTGAATTTGGAAATGGCCTTTCCGCCTACGCGGGGCTCCCTGATGCCGCCAAACCCCGACAGTTTCACATTGGGCATCAGTATAAAATCACTTTTGGTCAGTGTCTGTGCCTCAGTGACCGTCGTTATCATCTTCAGGGATGGCAGGTCAGCAATCTTTCCTGATGAGTCCAGCTCAGGAACAGGCTTTTCGCTGGCATTTACCGTTGTCTTGACATAGAAGACTGACTTAAACAGATTGTTGTCGCCTTTTATTTGCTGCACATAAGGGTCTTTCTGGGTGGCAGGCATTGCTGTCAACAGGCTCTGCATACCAGTGAAGATGGGCTGAATGCCGTCAATATCCATGGGATTATGGTCGAAGATGGCCATCTGCGAAGCTTCCGACCCAAAGTCGAGCACTACGTCGGAAATCTTTTCTGCCGGTGCCACGCAGAGCTTCAACATTTCGTCGTGCCATTCAGGGTTAGCGCCATTGTCCAGGCGAAGCGTCACGTCAATGGTGACGGTCTCATTGGGCTTGCTCTTTCGTATGAGGCAATACAACCCTTTCTCCTTGTCTTGGTGGGCTGACAGCTCTGTAGGTAGTGGATCCATGCTTACCACCGTTGTGCTGAGGCCGATGGTGATGCTCGCTTTTTTGGTGATGGCATCTTCATAATAGTCAATGTGTTTGATGTATGCCTGTGTCTCACCGCTGCTGGCTTGCCTGATGATGCTCACCACTTTGGGGTCATCATCTTTCTTGTTTTTCTTGCCCTTTGTGAAGTCTTCCTCGTCCTCAGCATCAGGGCCTTTGGGCAGCGCTTGGGCATTGCCAGTATAGAAGGCCATGAGCTCAGTCTTTTCCCTTTGATTGATGATATAGGTGTCAACCAAGCCCATTGTCCTCAGCTCTGATTCGAAGTTCACCACGTGGCTGGCACGCTGGTCAATCAGTAATGTAATGAGTTCCATGGATTCTATTCTCGTTTTCTGGCGCCAGTAGGCATTATGTCTGTTTTAGGGGTTTATCAGCTGCAAAATTAGTGATTTTTATTGAAACGCGTAAGGAAATGAACGTTTTTTTTTTCTGCTCTGCATAAAAGTTCGTAAATTTGCAGTTGCAAATGACAACACTCGATAAGGATATACTGCGACTAGCCCTGCCCAGCATTGTGTCGAACATCACGGTGCCGCTGCTGGGCCTGTGCGACGTGACCATCATGGGCCATGTGGGCGGTGCTGCGAGCATTGGTGCCATAGCCGTAGGCTCGATGGTGTTCAATGTGATGTACTGGCTGTTCGTTTTCCTCAGGATGAGCACCGGCGGACTGACAGCCCAGGCCTATGGAGCTGGGCGCAGGGATGTGGCGCAGTCCATCCTGCGACGGAGCCTGACCAAAGCGCTGCTCTTCGGACTGGCCATCGTGGTGCTGCAAGTACCCCTGCAGTGGCTGACGTTCTGGCTGATGCAGACCACAGTCGACGTGGCTGCCCTCTGCCGGCCCTATTATTATATATGTATCTGGGGAGCCCCCGCGGTGCTGGGGCTATATGTGCTTTCAGGATGGCTGGTAGGCATGCAGAACACGCGGCTGCCCATGTTCGTCGCCATAGGTCAGAATGTGGTCAACATTGGCATTTCGGTGCTGCTGGTCGTTGTCTTTGGCATGGGCATTCGGGGCGTTGCCCTGGGAACGCTCATTGCCCAGTGGACAGGTTTCCTGGTGGGGCTGGCGGCCACTATTTCCTTCTTTCGAAGGAGCACTTCCGTCCAGCCCCCTCATGCCGCCAATGCTTCCGGGGCAGAATCGGCTGAAGGTGCCTCTCCCGATGGCAGAAAGCTGGAGTTGGCCCTGTTCCTTCGTACGGTCTGCCTGGTCAGTGTGAACCTTTATTTCACCTCGGCAGGCTCAGCCCAGGGAGCGCTCATCCTGGCTGCCAATACACTGTTGATGCAGTTCTTTACCATCTTCAGCTACATGATGGATGGTTTTGCCAATGCCGGTGAGGCCTTGGCAGGGCGCTATCTGGGGGCTGGCGACCAGTTCATGCTCCATCAGTCGGTGAAACGCCTGTTTTGGTGGGGTGGGGGCGTGGCGCTGGTCTTCACCCTGGCCTATTGGTGGTGTGGCCCGCTGCTGTTGAGTCTGCTCACCAGCGATGGCTCGGTCGTCCGTGTGGCCTTGCGCTATTTGCCCTGGGCGGTGCTCATCCCCGTGGCGGGCATGGCTGCCTTTGTGTGGGACGGTATTTTCATTGGCACCACGAAAAGCCAGGGCATGCTTGCGGCCTGTTTCTGGGCGGCAGTGGCTTTCTTCATCCTGTGGTTCCTGTTGTCGCCAGCGCTGCAGAACCATGCCTTGTGGCTGGCACTTCTTGTTTATCTGGCCATGCGTGGCCTAGTGCAGACAGTGATATGGAAAAGAGACGTACAGCGATAGTGGGTGGAGGAGCCGCCGGCTTCTTTCTGGCCATCCATCTGAAAGAGCAGTGCCCGCAGATGGAGGTCACCATCCTGGAGCGTGCCAGCCGTGTGCTTCGCAAGGTGGAAGTGAGTGGCGGCGGGCGCTGCAATGTGACCAACACCTTTGAGAACATAGCCGATTTGAAGGAGGTCTATCCCCGTGGACACAGGTTGATGGGGCGCCTGTTCCGCCAGTTCGACCATCAGGCTGCCTGGCAGTGGTTCGAGGAGCGGGGCGTGCCCTTGGTTGCCCAGGCCGACCACTGTGTCTTTCCCCGTTCACAGGATGCTCACAGCATCATCAACCTGTTTCTGGCAGAAGCCCGAAGGCTGGGGGTGGTGGTCAGGACGGGTTGTAGCGTCAGCTCGCTCGACGACCTGGCTGACTATGACTATGTATGTGTGACCACAGGCGGTCAGCCTCGGCGCGAAGGGCTGCTGTGGCTGGGTCAAGAGGTGGTAGAGCCCGTGCCTTCACTGTTCACCCTGAGCATCAGCGACGAGCGTCTGCGGGCATTGATGGGCACGGTGGTAGAGCGGGCCACAGCCCTGATTCCTGCCACTAAGTTCAGGGCCTCAGGTCCGCTGCTCATCACCCATTGGGGCATGAGTGGCCCGGCCATCCTGCGATTGTCCAGTTATGCTGCCCGCCATCTGGCCGAAGTCGCTTACCACTCGCCGTTGCTGGTCAACTGGACGGAAGGTGTTGAGGCCGATGCCCTTCAAGAGATAAGCCTGTTGATGCGTCAGCATCCCAAGCGGATGCTTCTTTCCGCGGCTCCCTTGAGCCTTCCCTCACGGTTGTGGGGCTATCTGGCTGAGAAAGCCCTTGGCCAGCGGGCGCTCCAGGCTCCCTGGGGCAGTCTGAATGGCAGGGAGCAGCGCCGTTTGGCTCAGACGCTCACAGCCGACGCCTATACCATCAGCGGGCGGGCGCCCCATCGTGACGAGTTTGTCACTTGTGGAGGCGTGGCCCTCTCTGCCGTCAATCCCCTGACGCTGGAGAGCCGCACGCGTCAGGGCCTCTTCTTTGCTGGTGAGGTGCTCGACGTGGACGGCGTCACGGGCGGTTTCAATTTTCAGGCGGCCTGGACCACGGCCTATGCGGCTGCTTGCGGCATAGCCATGCGTGAAAGATAAATAAAAAAAGCAAATGTATGCCGTATTTGCTTAAAATTTACTACCTTTGCACCGTTTTTCAGTAAATCAAGAGGAAACATGAAGCGACTAACTATCTTGGCAGCGTTCCTAATGCTGCTCACGCTGACCGTCGGCGCACAAAGAGATAAGGAAATGCAAAGAGAGCGCAAGATGCTCATGGCTGTGGCTGCCATAGAGGCTCTCTACGTGGACAGCGTAGATGGCGACAAGGTGGTGGAGGACGGCATTCGCGGCATGCTGGAGAAACTGGACCCGCACAGCAGCTATTCCACCCCGAAGGAGACCAAGGAGATGAATGAGCCGCTGAATGGCAGCTTCGAGGGCATCGGCGTGCAGTTCAACATGTCTGACGACACGCTGCTCGTCATCCAGCCCGTCACCAACGGCCCGTCAGAGAAGATTGGCATCCTGGCTGGCGACCGCATCGTGGCCGTGGCCGATACCGCCATTGCAGGTGTGAAAATGTCGAAGGAAGACATCATGCGCCGGCTGCGCGGTCCCAAGGGCACCGTGGCCCGGCTGAAGGTGGTGCGCCGCGGCATACGCGACACACTGCGCTTCGACGTGGTGCGCGACAAGATTCCCGTATACTCCATCGATGCTACCTATATGATACGCCCCGGTGTGGGCTATATCCGCATTGGCAGCTTTGCAGCTACCACCTATCAGGAGTTCATGGAGAGCCTGCAGAAATTACGCAAGCAGGGCATGAAGGACCTGGTGCTCGACCTGCAGGGCAACGGCGGCGGCTATCTGCAGGCTGCGGCCGACCTGGCTGGCGAATTCTTGCAGCAGGGCGACCTCATCGTCTATACCGAGGGGCGTAGCGTGCCGCGTCGCAACTACAAGGCTCCTGCCGCCGGCTCGTTCCTCGATGGCAGGCTCATGGTCCTGGTGGATGAATACTCAGCCTCGGCAGCCGAGATTGTCACGGGGGCCATTCAGGACCAGGACCGTGGAACGGTGGTGGGACGGCGCACCTTCGGCAAGGGGCTGGTGCAGCGACCCATTGACCTGCCCGACGGCTCCATGATACGCCTCACCATTGCCCATTACTACACACCGTCAGGACGCTGCATTCAGAAACCTTATGAGAAGGGCAATATGAAGAGCTATGCCCTCGACGTGGTGAACCGCCTGAAGAACGGTGAGCTGACCAGCCAGGACAGCATTCACTTTGCCGATTCGCTGAAGTTTGAAACCCTGAAGGAACATCGGGCCGTCTATGGCGGTGGTGGCATCATGCCCGACTACTTCGTGCCTCTGGACACCACACAGTATACCAAGTTCCACCGCGAGCTGGCCGCCAAGAGCATCATCATTCAGCAGAACCTGCACTACGTGGATAACCATCGCAAGCAGCTGAAGAAGAAGTTTGGTGACTTCGACCGCTTCAAGCAGGAGTACGAAGTGCCTCAGGAACTGATAGACGCTGTCATAGCTGAGGGGGAGAAGCAGAACGTGAAACCCAAGGATGACGAGGAGAAAGCCAGGACGCTGCCACTGCTCAGCTTACAGCTGAAGGCGCTCATAGCCCGTGACCTCTGGGACATGAGCGAGTACTACTCCATCATGAACGAAGAAAACCATATTGTCATGAAGGCTCTGGAACTGCTCGATACGCGCGCGCGTATATCGCGCGAGCAGTAGTGCTACAAGTGCTACCATGGCTTTTAACCGCTTGAAGCACAGTGATTTCCGGGTGCATAATGGCATTCGAAAAATGCTACTGGAAGTGCTACTGTAGCACTCTGTAAGCCTCTTGCACAATATAGACGTTTTGTGCAAAATGAGACATAGAGAAAAGTCCAACTCCGACTTTTCTCTATGTCTCATCCACTTTTTTCCAAATAGTGCAGACTTTTTTCCAAACGGCGTCGACTTTTTGAAAAATCTCGCCGACTTTTTACAAAAAGTCGACGCCGTTTTTTTGTGGGAAGCCGACTTTTGCAGGTCATCAGTACCGGTAGCATTTTCGGGTGCACGAACGCGAATGCGAAAATGCACCCGTAAGTGTCATGTTATCAGTTTCTTATGAGGCGCGGTAGCACTTGTAGCACTTCCATTTGCCTATACTCACGCGCGCGTAAGGAAGACGGTTCTACCCGAATTGGCTTCAGACGTTTTGGCCCCTCAGTGCCAGGGCGCGATTCTCGGCAGCTTCCATCTGCTCGCGCTCGCCGGGACCTTTGTCGTTTTGTCCGCATAGGTGGAGTATGCCGTGAATGATGACACGGTGCAGCTCCTCGTCATAGTCCTTTCCCAGCTGTTCGGCATTCGAGCGGACAGTGTCGAGTGAGATGACGATGTCGCCATTCAGGGTATCGCCATCATCGTAGTCGAAGGTGATGATGTCCGTATAATAATCGTGGTTGAGGAACTCGCGGTTCACTTCCAGTATCTTCTCGTCGTCGCAGAAGAGGTATCCCACCTCGCCCACACGCTTGCCGTAGGTGGCTGCCACACGGCGAATCCAGGCAGTGGTGTCACGGCGGCGGATGCCGGGGAACTTCACGTTTTCGCTATTGTAGGTAATCATGGTTATGACTGACTTTGTTTGACTGGGATGGAAGGCAGGAACTGACTGACGTCCAGCCCGAAGTGTTCCAGCTCGCGCACCATGCTGCTCGAGATGCTGCTCAGGTGGGGTTCGGCATAGAGCAGAATTGTCTCTACCTCACCGTTCGTAATCAGGCGGTTGATGTCGGCCTGTTCGCGCTCATATTCAAAATCCTTGGCCGTTCGGACGCCTTTCACAATGAAGCGGGCGCTCACGGAGCGGGCGAAGTCGACGGCCAGCCCGTAGTATGGGCGCACCTCAATGCGGGGCTCGTTGGCATAGAGAAACCTGATGGCTTCCATGCGCTGCTCGGCTGGTGTGATGTGCGGTTTTTGAACGTTGTCGCCTACCACGCCGATGACGAGGCGGTCGAACAATGGCAGTGCCCGGCGCACAATGCTGTCGTGGCCAATGGTGAAAGGGTTGAAGGTGCCCACGAATACTCCTGTCTTCTCATTCATGGGTGCAAAGGTACGAATTAGCGGTTGAAAAACCAAATAATAATCCGTTTTTTCCTTCTTCTATGCTCATAGGTGCAGGTCAACTCAGTTGCTGAACGTGTCTTTCGAGAGCTCCTCGAAGAAATCGTGGTGCAGGATGATGCTGAACTTCTGCAGCAGTTCGGTGTTGATGTCTTTACGGGCGAAGATGTTGTAGATGTTGGTGCGCTCGCAGGCAATCTGTTGTGACATCCATACGGCTGAAACATTCTTCTGTTTCATCACTTCCTTAATTCTGTGTCCGATGTGCATAATAGTATCCTCTTAAAGTTATACTTCCTGTTTACGATATTGCGACGGTGTCATCATGAAGGCTTGCTTGAAGATGCGGCTGAAATAGGCCACATCGTCGAAGCCGCACCGCATGGCCACCTCGCCGATGGGCATGTTGATGTCAGCTTTCAGCAACCGTTTGGAGCGGGCCAGGCGGAGCGTCATCACGTAGGCTGACGAGTTCTGGCCGGTGATGGACAGAATCTTGCGGTTCAGCTGGGTGCGGCTGACAGCCATCTCGTCGGCAATGTTTTCCATGCTGATGCTGCCTTTGGCCATGAGCCGATAGACCACATCGAGCAGGCGGTTCATGAATTTGCGGTCGTCGGCCGACAGCTCTGACTGTTGCTCGTCCACGCCGGGGCCCATCTGCGAGTACTTGTCGCGCAGCATCTGCTGCTTGGCCAGCAGGTGGCGCACCCTGACCAGCAGCTCCTCTGAGTTGAAAGGCTTCACCAGGTAGGCATCAGCGCCGGCGTCGATGCCCTGAATACGGTCGGCCTCGGTGGTCTTTGCCGTAATGATGATGATGGGAATATGGCCCAGCTGTTCGCTGGCGCGTATGCGGCGGCACAGCTCCAGGCCGTCAATGCCGCCTGGCATCATGATGTCGGTGATGATGAGATCGGGCATGACTTCCTGTGCCTTCTTCAGTCCTTCCTCGCCATTGCGGGCGTGGAGGATGCGGAACTTGGTCAGGTGCATGCCTATATAGAAGGCAATGTCCTGATTGTCCTCAACGATGAGGATGGAATGCATGTCGCCTTCGGGGACGTCGGCTTCCAGACTGGCGCTGTCCTGACTGGCTGCTTCCTGCTGGGTGGCTGGGGTGGGCTCGCCGCTGGCCTCAGGAATGCCGGTGGCGGGAATGAGCCCCTTACCTGTATAGAGCGGGGCATCGAAGGCAACCACGTTCTTGGCTTTGCTCTTTATGGGCAGGATGATGGTGAAGGTGGAGCCCTGGCCCTCAATGCTCTCGGCAGTCACTGTTCCGTTCATGCCTTCTACCATCATGCGCACCAGTGATAGACCTACGCCTGTGCCTACGTCGCCCGCCTGCGTATCGCCCTGGTAGAACGCATCAAAAATATGTGGCAACGCTTCGGCACTGATGCCCCGGCCAGTATCGAACACTTGCAGCTTGACGCGGTTGGGGCCGCTCTGCTCCAGCGTGACATTAATTTTGCCGTAGGAAGGCGTGAATTTGATGGCGTTCGTAATCAGGTTCGACATGATTTTCTCCACGTAGTCAGGAACGAAGTCTATTTCCAGCGTGGTCAGCGAATGAGTGAAGGTGAGCTCCTGCAGCTTGCTCTGGGCATAGGGCTGGAAGTTCTCAATGCTCATGTCGATGAAGGCCACTATATTGCCGTGCTGCCATTTGGCCTCGCCCACGGCAGAACGAACCTTGGATATGTCGAGCAGCTGGTTGATGAGTCCCAGCAGTGAATTTCCCTGGCGGACAATCATCTTGGCCGATGAGCGCACCTGTCCAATGTCCTCTATCTCCTGATCTTCCAGCTGGTGGCCCAATCCGAGGATGACGGTGAGCGGGGTGCGGAATTCGTGGGTGATGTTGGTGAAGAAGTTCTCACGTGCCTGTTGCATCTGCTGCATCAGACGCTGCTTCTCGCTGCGATTACGCATCCTGTACCACTGAATGGCGGCAACGGCCAGCAGTAAGAGCAGGATGAACAGGGCGGCCATGATGATGGTGGCCTTCTCTGAGCGCTCCAGCTCCAGATTCTCCTCGGCCAGCTGCAGCTCGTGCTGACGCATGATGCGCTCGGTGGCCAGCCGCTGATTCTGTATGTTGTTCAGCTTCTTCATGTTGACCAGGCTGTCCTTCAGGTTGGTGCTCTGCACGTAGTTGTCGAGGGCCAGGCGCAGGTTGCCAGTCTTCTCGTACAACTTATAATATAGGTTGTAGACTTCCACCTGATGCTCCTGCGAACCGATGCGCTCCACCGTTTCGCTAGCCATGTCCAGGTAGCTGCGGGCCTCGGCAATGTTTCCTTTGATGATGTAGATGTGCGCTATGTTGAGCACGGCCTCCAGCCAGTGCCAGTCGTCGTGGACTATCTTCAGCAGGCCGTATGCCGTCTGGTATTCCTCAATAGCCTTGTCAAGTACACCGTTTTTCTCGTCCAGCTCGCCAAAGCGGATATGGCAGAGGCCGATGCCCAGCTGTGAGCCTGCCTGCTCGTTCATCTCCAGGGAGCGTTGGAAATAGTATCTGGCGGAATCGTTCTGCCCTTGCTGCGACTTGATGGAACCCAGGTTGGCCAGATTGATGGCCTGGCCCAGTTCGCTGCCTAGCTTGCTCTCGCCCTGCAGTGCCAAGCGGAAGATGCTGTCAGCCTGTTCAATGTTGCCCAGTGACATGAGCACATTGCCCATGCCATTGAGCGAGATGACGCGGTTCTTGATGGCGAATTCGCTGGACTGGTCGCTCATCTTTGTGCAGAGCACGGCAGCCTGCTGATGGAAATTGGCAGCTTCTTCATAGGAGCCCAGGCGCCGGTAGTTTGTGCCTATATTGTTCAGGGCCTTTACCATCTCAACGGTGTCCTCAATGGAAGTGGCCAGTTGAAGTCCCTGCTGGTGAATCTCAATGGCTTCCATGAACTGGCTGTTATCCCGGTAGAGCTTGCCCAATTGCCTCAAGGCAATGATCTGGCCCATGATGTTCCCGCTCTCCTTATAGCTGTACACCATTTTCAGGGTGGAGTCAATGCCATGGGCTGTCCCCACGATGGAGTCGATGGTTGCGCGCTCAGCCATGCTGAATGCCATCCTGTTTTCTTTCTTTTGGCAGGATTGCCAGCTGAACAGCAGGATGAAGCATAGGATAGGTACTATATGTGAGCGTGATTTCATGCTGATAATTTAAGTTTATGATTGGCAAAATTACGAAAAAAACGCTATGGAGGCAAACAAATTACAAAAAAATTCGACATTCTGCATTGGACTGTCGAAAGGAAGATTTGACTATCTTATCTGCTTGATTGAAAGATGGTTATAATCCTCTCGTGTTCGCTCAGTCCAAAAGAGAATGTCGAAAAAAGTTCGACATGTCCAATACAATTTGCAAAAAGCTAGTCGAACAGATTTGGCTCCATGATGTTCCCTGTGTAGGGATTGCGGCCAAAATGTCGATAGGCCAGCTCGGTCACCATGCGGCCGCGGGGAGTCCGCTTGATGAATCCCTCCATGATCAGGAAAGGCTCGTAGACTTCCTCCACGGTGCCGGCGTCCTCGCCTATGGCTGTGGCAATGGTGGTGATGCCCACAGGACCGCCGCGGAACTTGTCGATGATGGTAAGCAGAATCTTGTTGTCAATCTCGTCAAGTCCATATTTGTCGATGTTCAGGGCGGTAAGAGCTATGCGTGAGATGGAAGTGTCAATTCCGCCGTTGCCTTTCACCTGGGCAAAGTCGCGCACGCGGCGCAGCAGGGAGTTGGCAATACGGGGGGTGCCACGGGAGCGGCCGGCAATCTCCATGGCGGCATCTTCAGTGATGGGCACGCCGAGTAGCTTGGCGGAGCGCTCGATAATGGTGCAGAGCGTCTCGGGAGCATAGTACTCCAGATGCATGTTGATGCCGAAACGGGCGCGCAGCGGGGCGGTGAGCAGTCCGCTGCGGGTAGTGGCACCCACCAGCGTAAAGGGGTTCAGGTCAATCTGGATGCTGCGGGCGGAGGGGCCCTTGTCTATCATAATGTCTATGCGATAGTCCTCCATGGCGGAATAAAGGTATTCCTCCACCACGGGCGACAGACGGTGTATTTCGTCAATGAACAGCACGTCGCGGGGCTCGAGTGAGGTCAGGATACCGGCCAGGTCGCCGGGCTTGTCGAGCACGGGGCCACTGGTAATCTTGAACCCCACACCCAGCTCGTTGGCAATAATGTTGGAGAGCGTGGTCTTGCCCAGTCCGGGAGGGCCGTGCAGCAGGGTGTGGTCAAGTGGCTCGCCACGGTACTTGGCTGCCTCTACAAACACCCGCCGGGTCTCTACCACCTTCTGCTGACCGCTGGAGCCGCCGAAGGATAATGGGCG
>CAMNJH010000023.1 GCA_946541275.1 uncultured Prevotellaceae bacterium | reverse complement strand
AAGGTACAACGAAACTACAACTGTTACAACGTGTATTTCAACGAATGCTTACCGAATGAACGGTTAGCGTTGTCTTCGTATATTCGTTCTGCATCCCTGAGAGTGTGACACTTGTCTTGTTTTAGTACCTTTGTTTTTCTCATTTTGTAACATATCATATTGAAAATGTATCTTTTAAAATGTTAGCAACATGAGCATTTGGCGGGTATCTGGATTTTTTTGTATATTTGCAGAGAAAAAATCTTTACGCACAATGAAGAAATTCCTATTGTTTCTGCTTTCGGGTTTGCCACTGATGACGATGGCACAGAATCCCGTCATCCGAAATCTGTTTTCTGCCGACCCCACCGCCCGGGTGTTCAACGGCAAAGTGTATCTCTACCCCTCGCACGACATCGTGCCGCCTGAGGGACAGCGCAAGGACTGGTTCTGCATGGAGGATTATCATGTCTTTTCGTCGGAGAACCTCACTGACTGGACCGATCATGGCGTGATTGTCACTCAAAACAAGGTGCCCTGGGTGCGCCCGAATTCCTATTCCATGTGGGCTCCCGACTGTGTCTACCGCAATGGTAAGTACTATTTCTATTTCCCGTCAGCTCCTGCTGCCGGTGGTGGCTTCGCTGTCGGCGTTGCCATTGCTGACAGCCCAGAGGGGCCTTTCATTCCTGAGAAGGAGCCCATCAAGGGCATCAACGGCATTGACCCGTGTGTCCTGCAGGCATCCGACGGCAACGCCTATATTTTCTGGGGCAATGGCCGTTGTGCCAAGCTCAAGCCCAATATGAAGGAACTTGCCGATGACAATCCTAGGGAAACTGTGAAGTGGGGCAACCGCGAGATGGAGATGGTAGGTGTCCATTGCCTCAAGGGACTGCCCAACCGCCAGGCCGAGGGCCCCTTCGCATTTGAATACAATGGCAACTATTACCTCACTTATCCCTACGTCCGTGAGAACACTGAAGTTCTTGGCTATGCCATGAGCAAGAACCCCATGGGTCCCTACGAATACAAGGGACTCATCATGGCAGAGCATCCCAATGGCTGCTGGACTAATCACCACAGCATTGTGAACTATCAGGGGCAGTGGTATCTCTTCTACCACACCAATTTCTTTTCGCCTAAGGATGACAAACGCCGTTCTGTCTGCATCGAGAAGCTTGCGTTCAATGCTGATGGCACCATTCAGGAGATTCATGAGACCATGCGTGGCGTAGGCATCAACAAGGCCACTGAGAAGATAGAGATTGACCGCTATAGTGAGGCCAGTGCAGGTGTCACCACCGAGTATGTTGACACCACGAACTACATGCGTGGTATGGGTGTCACACTGCCCCAGAAAGGCAACTGGACCATTTATAAAGATGTGGACTTCGACTGCATCACCGACGGCTATCTGATTATATCGGCTAAGGCCAGTGATGACACCGAGTTCTGTATCCGCGAGAAGAACGCCAAAGGCAAGGTCATTGCCCGTTTCAAGATGGCCGTAAGGCCTCCCGAGCAGCAAGGTGGCAATCCCATGATGGCCCGCATGCGCCGCGATCTGCGCGGGCAGTGGCTCACGCAGACTGCCAACCTGGAGTATACGCCGAAGGGCGTCACCGACCTGGTGATTACCAATGAAGGCACGGGTGCCTTGAGCGTTGACTGGGTGCAGTTCAAGAACCGTCCCAAATATTTCTCGCCCGTGACGGCCGGTGCTCCCGCCGCTCAGCCCGATCAGGACGGCTTCATCCGCCGCTGGATGTTGCTGGAGCCCATTGACAAGCCCAATAGTGGCAATACCGTCTTCACTGACAGCTATCTGCGCAAGCATTTCGGCATGGAGTACTTCAAGGGCCAGCAGACCATTCTGCCAAAGGATGGGCAGAAGGTGAAAGTGTCGTTCCAGCAGGAACGCGTGCCCGCAGGCTTTGGCCGTGGTCCAGTAAGCCCAGAGCAGGCTAAGCCTGAGGTGCGAACCGTCAACCAGACGCTCACCTGGCATGCATTGGACAGTGAGCGATTCAATGTGAAGCTGTTCCGCTTTGCCGAGAAGTGGGGCCAGCAGGTGTATGGCGTGCTCTTCTGGGCCGTCACCATCATCGACTGCCCGGAAGACATTCCCAACGTACGCTTGGCCGTAGGCTCCAACTCTGCCTCCATGTGGTGGCTGAACGGCGAGGAGGCCCTGCTCCTGTCGGGTGACCGCCGCATGGTGAAGGACGATGCCATGTCAGCCCGGTTGACGCTGAAGAAAGGACGCAACATCCTGCGTGGTGCCGTCATCAACGGTCCCGGTATGAGCGACTTCTGCGTACGCTTCCTCGACGAGAAGGGAAATCCTGTAACGAACTATCAGGTGACAGTGAATAGTGACAAGTGAATAATTGGCTACCACAATCATTAAAAAATCAAGAGTTATGAAACGACATATCATCATTTTCTCATTTCTCATTTCGCAGTTCTCAATAGGCATGGCCCAAACGGGCACTCCCTACATTCATGATCCTTCGACCATTGCCGAGTGTGATGGTAAGTACTACACATTTGGCACGGGCGGTGGCGGTCTCATCTCTGAGAATGGCTGGTCGTGGCATAGCGGCGCTGAGCGTCCCGGAGGCGGAGCTGCCCCCGACATCATGAAGATTGGCGATCGCTACCTGTGCATCTACGGAGCCACGGGCGGTGGCCTCGGTGGTGGTCACAGCGGCCGCATCCTGACCATGTGGAACAAGACACTCGACCCCAAGAGCCCAGACTTCAAGTGGACGCCTGCTGTGGAGGTTTGTAACAGCGATGGCATGGAAGACCAGGACGCCATTGACCCGGGCATGCTGCTCGATCCCACCACGGGTCGTCTCTGGGTGAGCTACGGCACCTACTTTGGCACCATCCGCCTCATTGAGCTCGATCCCACCACGGGATACCGCGTCAGTGGCAACAAGGAGAAGGACATTGCCATCGACTGTGAGGCCTCTGACCTCATCTATCGCAATGGCTACTATTACCTGCTGGGCACTCATGGCACCTGCTGCGACGGTGTGAACTCTACTTATAACATCGTGGTGGGCCGTTCACGCTCAGTCGAGGGCCCCTATATAGATAATGTGGGACGTGACATGTTCCATGGCGGCGGCCGTATGGTCATCGCTGCCGGCGACCGGAAGACTGGGGCCGGGCACTTCGGGCGCACCATCGTCGATGAGGGTGTGGAGATTATGTCATTCCATTGGGAGGCCGATTTCGACCAGGGCGGCCGCTCGGTGCTGGCCATCCGCCCCCTACTGTGGAAGAACGACTGGCCCTATGCCGGAGAGCAAGTCAAGGCTGGAGTCTATGAGATTGAGAGCGAGCGCCGCGGCTATTCACTGGAGCTGGCTGTCGACTTCGTGCGCATGCAGCAGGAGCGTCAGGGCTGGTTCAACCGCGACCAGATGCAGCAGCCTGTGAAGCCTGTGGCCAACCAGACACTGGACGAAGTGAAGGGCGGCTGGCCCGAGGGTAACATTGCCGTGCGCTGCAGCGACTATATGTTCCGTCCCTGGCAGCGCTGGAACATCACGCCTGTGCCCCAGAAAGGTGGAACCATCACCGGCCCCTACTACGAAATCAAGATTGAGGGCACCAATCGCGCCCTCACTGCCACTGAAAATCTGGAGCTGACCACCTGCGAGTTCAAGGGCGATGAGAGCCAGCTGTGGCGCATTGAGCAGCTCATTGACGGCACCTTCCGTATCATGCCCGTCCGCATTCCCGGACAGCAGGAGCCCAACAGCCGCTATTGCATTTATTCGGCAGGCGACAGCACACCGACGCTGGCCGAGTATGATTTCAATTCAGACAATTCAAAATGGAACTTCCGCAGTCATTGACCGCGGAAGTTCTTTTAGTTCTCCATTTTCCACCAATCGAAATTGAATAGTTTCGGCCCCTTCCGGCCCCTGAAGCACAGGTAGATGTCGTGAGAGCCCGTCATGCTGGCGCTGAAGCTGGCCTTCAGCGTCTGCCACTGCTCCCAGCCTCCCGTGCCAGGCACACTGAGCGTGGCCAGCAGTTTTCCTCTCACGCTGTCAGCTCGCACCTCTATCTGTCCGCCACGCAGTCCGCTGGCCACCCGGGCTGAGAACGAACGGGGAGCAGCGCTGCCCAGGTCTACGTTCTGCAGCTTGATATAGTCACCATTGTGGATGTCAGTGACGTAGACGCCTATCTGCTCATTCTGCTCAACTTTTACACCCCGCGAGAAGGCCATGGTCTCTGCCTCCACACGGCTATATGGATTGAAGGTCTCCAGCGGTTTCACGCCCTCGTCCGTTGGCAGGATGGTGGGGAAGGTCCCGTCAGCATTGTACTGGAACTCCTCTACGGCCACGCTGCGTCCAAAACCACCGCCTCCGGGCAGCTTACCCGTGTGGTAGAAGAAGTAGGAGTGCCCTTTGTAGTCAGCCACACCGCAGTGGTTGGTGAACGACTTCGTGTCGCTGAGCGGCATAATCTGCCCGGTGTAAGTCCAGGGGCCTGTTGGCGAAGGTGCCGTGCTGTAGCTGATGTGCTCAGGCACACCGCCGGCAGCATAGAGCAGGTAGTATTTGCTGGCCACCTTGGCTTTCCGCTTTGAGACCTTACCCTTTGCCACTGCGGGCTGTGGAGCCTTCATCAGCCAGGGACCCTCCACATAAGAGTCCTTGTACTGCTTGTCTTTCTCGCGCTGATTCATGGCTGGCGAGCCGAAAGCCTCCTCCGTCATGGGCATCAGGCCCACTTCGCCCTCGTAACTGATCATGTCGCGGTTCAGCTTCAGGTAGTAAATCTGCGGATTACCCCACATCAGCCAGGCCTGTCCGTTGCCGTCCTCCGATGGCTCAATGTATACCGTGGGGTCAATGTGGTCCCATTTGCCGTCTTCATAGAGCGGTTTGCCCAGGGCGTCGTGGAAGGGGCCCGTAGGCGAGTCGCTCACGGCCACGCCGATGGCCATGCCCCTTGAAATCTTTGAATGGGCACAGATGTACCAGTAGAAGCGTCCGTCGCGCTCCACGCACTGCGATGCCCAGGCACGGTCGTCAGCCCAAGTGAACGATTCCAGTGCCAGTGGCGATCCGTGGTCAGTCCAGTTCACCATGTCAGTCGTGGAATAGATGCGCCACTCCTGCATCCAGAAGAAGTCGGCGCCATCCTCGTCATGTCCGGTGTAGACGTACATGGTGCCATCGTGTACCATGGGTGCCGGATCGCTGGTACACCAAGTCTGTACAAAGGGATTTTGCGCCTGGGCGCAGAGTGATGCCGTCAGCAGGACGGCAGAAAGCAATTTTTTCATGTGTTGTAATATTAAGTGGTAATTTGCTGCAAAGATACGAATAGTATAGCAAAAGTGCTTCTGTTCATGTTTCACAAATTGTTGCGTTTGTGGCAAACAGCCTTTGGATTCCGTTTTGGGCGGCTGTTCCCGGGGCCAAAAGGTGCTGGCGGTTTTGCCGGCGATGAAAGATAAAACAAAAAGAATGAGACGCTTTCAGCAGAAAAACTTCACATAAAAGGCCGAATAGTCGGGAATTATTTGTACCTTTGCACCAAGTAACAATATCCTAATAACCAATAGTAATAGCATGAAAAGGTTTTTAACTTTCGGCGCAGCCTGCATGGCTGCCACGCTGGTGCTCAATGCCCAGCGCCCCATGTCGGCCCCCAGGGGCGGCAAGGCCATCAGTGACGAGCTGATAGGCATCTTCTTTGAGGACATCAGCAGTGCTGCCGATGGCGGTCTGTATGCCGAGTTGGTGCAGAATGGCTCCTTCGAGTACAATCCTACTGAGAAAGACGGCTGGGGTCCCGGCACGTCGTGGCAGCTCATTCGCCCGGGACACTCGCTGGGCTTTTTGGAGGTTCGCATGGACAATGGTCTCAATGCCAATAATCCCACCTACATGCGCCTGCACACTGAGCGCGTGAAGGAATACTACGACTATAAGGGCTGGAAGGGCTTTGGCCTGCAGAATAACGGATTCGACGGCTTTTGTGTGAAGGCTGGTGCCAACTATGACTTCTCGGTCTTCCTGCGCAACATTGGTGCCGCCAAGCAGGTGCGCGTGGCGCTGGTTGAGCCCGCCGGATGGGGCCGCGACCCGAAACTGCTGGCCGAGACCATCATCAATGTCACTGACAAGTCGTGGAAGAAGTACAGCGCCGTGCTCACCCCCAATGCCGACTGCGGCAAGGCCGTGCTCCAGCTGCTGGTACTGACGCAGGGCGATCTGGATGTGGACATGGTATCGCTCATGCCGCAGGACACCTATAAGGGACACGGGCTGCGCAAGGATCTGGCCCAGGCGCTGGCCGACCTGCATCCAAAGTTCATGCGCTTCCCAGGAGGATGCGTGGTGCATGGCGGTGGCGACGGATTCTGGAACACCTACCGCTGGAAGACCACCATCGGCCCGAAGGAGCAGCGCCGTGCGTTGAAGAACACATGGGGCTATCACCAGAGCATGGGGCTGGGTTACTTCGAGTATTTCCAGTTCTGCGAGGACCTGGGCATGCAGCCACTGCCCATCCTGCCTTGTGGCGTCAGCTGTCAGGGCACTAACGGTGGTTGGGGCATGAAGGACCAGGCACAGGACGTGGTGCCCATGAGCGAGATGGACGAGTGGGTCAACGAGGCCCTCGACCTCATTGAATGGGCCAATGGCGATCCTGCCACTTCGAAGTGGGCCAAGATGCGTGCTGACGCCGGCCATCCTGCACCCTTCAACCTGAAGTATCTGGGTCTGGGCAATGAGGAACGCATATCGCCCGAATTCTGCGAGCGCTTCAAGTACATTTACGACCGCGTCACCAAGGCTCACCCCGAAATCGTCATCGTGGGCACCGCAGGCCCCGGCTCGCATCCTGGCAATCCTGACCTGGAGAACGGCTGGAAGCTGGCTGATGAAACAGGCATGCCCATCATTGACGAGCACTACTATGAGCCCAACAAGTATTTCCTCTCCTCGCGCCAGTACGACAACTATCCGCGCGACCGCAAGACGAAGGTCTATCTGGGTGAGTACGCCGCCAAAGACAAGAAACTCATTGACGGTCTGGCCGAGGGCCTGTACCTGCTCCATGTGGAGCGCAATGGCGACGTGGTCTGCATGACCAGCTATGCACCCCTGTTTGCCCGCAAGAACGCCACCAACTGGAATCCCGACCTCATCTACTTCGACAACGAGCGCCCGTTCCTGACCTGCAGCTACTACGTTCAGCAGATGTTCGGCCAGAGCAGCGGTCAGTACTACTATGGTGACTGCGTGAGCTTTGAGGGCGATGCCGCTGGCGTGCAGCAGCCCCAGCCCGACGTGCACTATGGCCAGTCGGTCATCTTGAATGTGAAGACGCGCAAGCTCTATGTGAAGCTGATTAATGCCGGTGGTGAGGCCAAGAAGGCCAACGTGAACCTGGGCCGCTTCGGGCTGAAGAAGGACGCCACGAAGACTGTGCTCACTGGTGCCCCTGATGCTGAGAACAACTTCGACCGGCAGCCCATTGCTCCCACCAAAGAGCAGGTGAAGGCACAGAAGAAGTTCAGCGTCGACCTGGCTCCTTATACCATGGTGATGTACGAATACAGCCTCTAGGCGGATTCTTGCCGTCCCTGTGACCTTGTTCGCCACTTCCCTTCGCCGTGAGGGAAGTGGCGACAAGTGTTTCTGAAGCCCCCTCTTCTCGCGCACGCGCGCATATATATAGAGAGACTGTTGGTGCAACAAGTGCTACTGGCGTCTGTAACCATCTGTAAGCCAGTGCTTTCTGGGTGCATTTTGACTTTTTGAAAATGCTACAGGAAATGCTACTGGTGTAGGTGGGTGCAAGCATGCACATTATCGGCTTTCTGTGCAAAAATGAGACATATAGAAAAGTGGGCTGCCGACTTTTCTATATGTCTCATCGGGATCTTTTCATGCGGCGCCGACTTTTTCCAAAACGGCGCCGACTTTTTTGAAAACGGCGCCGCCGTTTTCAAAAATCTCGCCGCCGTTTTATAAAAAGTCAATGACTTTTTGGAATATGTTCAAGTCGAGGTTCGGCCAGTAGCACCTGTAGCATCATGGTAGCACGAAATTCTGGTGAATATGCACCCGTAACTCGCTGCAAAGCAGCACGCTAGGCGCCCTGGTAGCACTTGTAGCACCATCCCTCGCGCGTAATATACGCGCGCGCGTAGGACCATCGTATATTCGTACAATCGCCAGAAAAAATGTGTGGCCGTTATCAGTCGGTCGCAGTTGCAGCCTTGATTTCCGACAGACGCTGGCGGGCTGACTGGCGGGCCTGGAATATCTGGTAGCGGTAAACCAGGCAGGCCAGGATGAAGTAGACCGTCATCTGTATCCAGAGATAGTGATACTCAGGCAGTACGTCGGCCAGCGTGCCACCCATCTCGTTGATGCGCACAAAACCGCGGATGCCGAAGGTGCTGGGGAACAGCCAGGAGATGCCCTGCCAGAAACCAGGTATGCTGGTCTGTGGCCAGCTGATGCCCGACAAGAACAGTAGCGGCAGGGTGACGAAGACCATGAGCAGCATGACGTTCTCACGATAGCGCACCAGACACGACACCACCATACCGAAGAAAATACAGTCGAGCAGGAAGGGTAGGAGGAACAAGGCCAAGTCCTGCCAGTGGCCGATGGCGGTAAACCCGAACAGGCGGGGCACCACAAGCACCAGGTAGGCCGACATGACGGCATAGATCATGAAGTAGCACAGGGCCTTTCCACCCACAATGCGGAACATTCCGTTGTAGTGGCGGCTGATGGGTATCAAGTTGCGATAGCGGTTGCGCTCACGGGCCGTTCCTGCCGACAGGCCTATGCCCAGCACCAGCGTCTGCTGGATGATGAGTATCAGCACGGCGGGAATGATGAACGAGCCATAGCCGCCCGTGGGGTTGAAGATGGCCACCTCTTCAAAATTCAGCGGCCGGGCCGAAATCTGCTCTTCGCGCTTTGTGTAGTGGCCGCCCAGCTTGGTCGTGATTTCCGAACCCATCGCCATGGTGACCAACTGTGCTGTCTGGAACACGGCCTTGTAGGCCATCATCAGGCTCATGTCGCAGAAGACGCTCACCACGGCGGGCTGCAGGCGGTTCACATTCGTCTCAAAGTCGCTGGGAATATAGTAGATGCCGCGGGCCACCTGGCGGCTCAGCAGTGACTTGGCTTCGTCCATGTCGGCTGCATAGGCCAGAATCTTCACGTCGGGAGAGGCGTCACAGCGACGCACAAACTGGCGCGATAGCTGGGTATGGCTGTCGTCGACCACCACAACGGGTACCTCGCGCACCGTCTCGTTGTTGTATATCCACGAGTAGAGTAGCGGATAGAGCAGTGGCACCAGGATAAAGAAGATCAGCACTCCCTCGTCCTTCACCACCTGCTTCATCTCATCCCACCAGATGAAGCTGGCATCTTTCAGTGCCTCATGGGCGTTATGGAATATAGACATAGGTGAGCATTGCGTTTTTGACTTTCTTCATCACGAGCCAGGGTAGGAGGGCGAAGCCTACGAGGGCAGCAAAATGGAACCATGCCTCAAGCAGCGGATAGCCGTTGAAGACGCATATCTGATAGAGCATGTAGTAATGGCGCAGGGGGAAGAGCCATGATGCCGACTGCAGGGGGCCGTCCATGGCTATCAGGGGGAAGGCAGTGCCCGACATGGAGAAGCTGAGCACGGCCCACAGTGAACAGATACTCATGGACATGCGCAGCGAGGGCATCAGGCCGAAGACGAACATGCCGAAGCCCTGGGAGGCCAGCACATGGAGCAGGGCCAGCAGCACCATCATGCCCACACCGCCAGGGTGGGGGAAGTCGAGCACGCCAAACACGTAGTATTCATAGAAGAAGGTGACGGCAAGGAAGATTACCGACTGAGGCAACAGCTTGCCCATCAGTGCTATCAGGATATTGTTGTCGGCCGTGGCCAGCCAATCCTTTCCGGTGTCGAACTTCAGCTCTGCACCCAGTGAATAGGCCGTGATGAGGAACATGAACAGCATCATCAGGCCGGGAATGATCATCGTGGCCAGGTAGACGCAGTAGTTGGTCTGCGGATTGTTGATCTGGTGCAGGTCAATACGGATGGGTTGCAGCAGCGTCTGTATCTGCTGGTCGGTCAGTCCCTTGGCCTGCAGCGTGGCCTGGCCTACAGCGGCCGAACCTAGCGTGGAGATGGTCTTCAGGTCCTTGTAGACAAGCGAACCGCCGGTGATGCTGGCCTGTGAGTAGTAGAAGGAAATCTTGGGCTGGCGGCTGGCCAGCAGCTTGTCGGTGGTTCCCTTGGGAATGAACAGGAATCCGTGTATCTCGTTGCGCTGAATGGCGCGCCGCGCCTCATTGACGCTGGGATAGCGGGCCACCACTTCGGAATTCTGGAAGGCATCCAGACGGCGTACAAGAGAGCGCGATGTCGACGTGTTGTCCAGGTCGACCACGCCCACGGGCAAGTCGAGCGGCTGGCCGTCGCCCATCAATGATGTGAAGAACAGCACCACCGCTATGGGGAACACCACCATACAGAAGAAGTAGATGCGGTTCCTCAGCAGGATGTGACCTTCACGTAGTGCTACTCTGAGTATCCTGTTCATTTTACTTGATCACCAGACTCATTCCTGGGCGCAGACCTTCCAGTTTCTCTATTGGGCGCGCCTTTACCTCGAAGGTCTTCAGGTCAAACTGGCCGTTGGCCTTAGTGGCCTTCCACACGGCATAGGAACCCTGGTCCTTCATGTGGTAGACCTTCATCTTAATGGTTTTGTTGAAGGCGGGAACGAAGGCAGAGAACTCCTTGCCCACCTGCAGGTCGTTCAGCTGGTCCTCGCGCACGTTGAACGTGCCCCACATGTCGTCCATCATGGAGATGGTCATAATGGGGCTGCCCGTGCCCACCAGCTCGCCCACCTTGGGATAGATGCTGCTCACCTCGCCGTCCATCTGTGCTATCTGTACGGTCTCACCAATATAGGCGTTCACTTCGTTGACGGCACCCTTGGCGCGGTTTACCTGTGCCTGGGCGGCCAGCTTTTCCTCCTGGCGGGCACCGTTCACGGCCATGTCGTACTGGCTCTGGGCTGCCTTCACCTGTGCCTGTGATGACTTGTACATGGCTTCGGCCTCATCGCGCTTCTGGGCGCTCACCACGCCCTCGTCGAAGAGCCGCTGCACGCGCTGGTAACTCTTTTCTGCTATCTCCAGCCCGGCCTTGGCCTGCTGCAGCAGCTGGAAGGCTCCCTGTACCTGCTCCTTGCGGGCGCCGTTCTTGGCCATCAGCTCCAGGGCGGCGGCAGCGTCCTCGGCGCTCTGTGCCTGCTGCATCTTGGCGTTCACCTCAGGGGCATCAATGATGGCCAGCGTGTCGCCTGCCTTCACATAGTCACCCTCTTTCACGCGGATTTCAAGAATGCGGCCAGGCACCTTGCCCGACACACGATATTCCGACACTTCCACCTGACCCTGAATGATTTCCGGGTCGCGGTCGATGGCCAGGAATCCGATGACGGCCACTATGGCCACCACGATGATGAATCCCAGTATGGCCACCAGGATATTATTGTGCTGCTTCTTTGCTTGTGCTTTGTTTTCCATATGATATGTATCTACGATGTTCAACCTTGTTCTACTGTGTTATCTCTCTGTGTCGAGTGTGCCCAGGGCTTTCTGCAGGTCGACTTGCGAGAGGCGCACTTCAATCTCGGCATCGATTTTCTGCGACTGGGCCTGCAGCCAGGCCGTCTGTGCTTCCATGACGGTAGTGGGGGTGATGACGCCCTCCTTGAATCCCACGTTGGCCACGCGCAGATTCTCCTCAGCGCGCTCAATGTTCGACTGTGCCATGGCCAGGCGCTTGCTGGCCTCGTCAACTTTGAAAGCTGACTGGTTGACCTGCAGCTCTATGAGCTCACGGGCTTCGTCCAGCTCCAGGTTGGCAATGGCTGTGGCATTCTTGGAGGCTCGCACCTTGTAGGCCACGTCGCCCCAGTTCCAGATAGGAATGCGCACTAGCAGGCCTACGTTCCAGAAACCGCCGAACTTCTTCTCAAAGCCATTGAGCACGTTGGGGTTGCTGATAGCATAGCCGCCTGTGAGTGCCACTTGCGGCAGATTGCCAGCCTTGAGGATGTTGGTAGCCTGGCGGCTGATGTTCACGGCATTGCCGAGCATCTTCAGCTCGGGTCGTCTCTCGATGCCCTGCTCCATCAGTGACTGGGGGCGCATGGCTATAACACTCAGGTTCTCGGCATCTTCGTCGGTCAGGGTGATGTCTGTGTCAATGGGAAGGCCTATCTGCTTGCAGAGCAGCATCTTCGACAGTACTAGCCCGTCGTTCACTTTCTGCACAGCCATCTCGGCCTCGTTCACCTTTACGCTGACACTCAGCCCCTCGCTGCGGGTAGCCACGCCCTCTTCAATCATCTTTTGCACGTCGCTGTCCAGCTTTTTCACCACGTCCAGGAAACTCTTGGCCAGCCGCTGCTTGTGCTTCAGCGACACTACCTGCCAATAGGCCTGGTCGGTGGAGTAGATGACGGCCTGACGCCTGACGTCGGCTGAGTTCTGCATCATCTCCTCGTTGATGTCGGCCACCTTGTTCATGGCAACGATGGCGCCGCCCATGAATATGGGTTGTGTCAGCAGGATGGAGCCGGCAAAGATGTTGCGGGTGTCGGTGCGGAAGGCATCAACAATCTTCTGTCCCTCAGTGTTCAGCAGTCCGGCAGTGTTGGTCAGTGTCTGCCCGAACTGCTGTTGCATTTGCCCAGCCATATTCTGGAAAGCATCCATGGGTAGTCCCATTTGTCCCAGCATTTGACCTAACTGGCCCAGTTGCGACTGCAGCCCGGAGCCAATGCCCTGCAGTCCTGAGGCCGCCGTGGTACCAATGTTGCCCAGGCTCAGCTTCTGCTGGTCGTTCAGCAGCGAAATCTCCTCGCTGGTGAACTGGTAGGTGCCGATGGCCGAGATGTGGGGCAGGTACTTCGTGCGAGCCGAGCGTTTCAGGTTGTGAGCCACATCCTGCTTCAGTTCAGCCACGCCCAGCTGCTTGTTGTTGCGCAGGGCCATGGCGCGGCAGCTGTCGAGCGAGAGCAGATGTTGCGCACCAACGGAAAAAGGTAAAAAGGTAAAAAGACAGAAAGGCAAGAGCCATCTGCCTCTATTCTTTACCTTTTTGAACTCAGTTCCTATCATCATATAGAAAAGTGATTTTTGTTTGTTATTTCTCAAAGCTGAAAGTCCGCGAGCCAATAAGATTGCCGTCAGCGAAGATGCTGACGCGGTATTCGCCGGCCTCAAGGAATTCCTCCACCTGCCAGTACACCACTACAGGCGTCTCTTCGCCAGAATATTCGATGACTTTCTTCATGGAGTACTCCAGCTGTCGGTTTTCGTAGTTGAAGTAGCCTCCGCCGTAGAGCACGGTTCCTGCTGGCGTCTGCACCCTGACGTATATGGTGCGCTGCCCGTTCTGGGCGGTGACATTGCGCGAGATGTTGAAGTTCACTTGCAGCGTCTTGGCATCTTTCATCTTCTTCGAGGGCTTGCCACGCTTGTTCAGGGCGGTCATGCTGATGGCGGTGGCATCGAGTTGTGCGGCTATGGTCACTTTCTCAGTCAGTGTCTCGCGCTCCTGCTGCAAGTTCTGGTTCTGCCGGTGGCTTTCATCCAGACGGCTGTTCAACTGGGTGTTCTCCTGACGCAGATTCTGATTCACTCTGTTCAGTGAGTCCACCTGCCTGATGTAGTCGCGCAGTACGGCCCGCACGCTGTTCAGCTCTTTGCGCAGTCGGGCTATCTCATGGGCATCGTCGGCCTTCACTTTCCGCAAGGAGTCCAGCAGCTGCTGCGCACGCATCTGCTCGCGGGTCAGCTGGGCTATGAGTGAGTCGTTGGTCAGCTGGCTTAGCATCTCGCCGTACTGCTGCCCTAGTCGTTCGTAGTCGTTCTCCGTTTCCTGCTTGATGAGCTCGGCCAGCTCTTCCGTGGCTGCCACCTTCTTCTCCAGCTCCTTGTTGTCGCTACGCTGAGGAAGAATGACAAAAAAGAGCAAGGCGGCTGCCACTAGCAGTGCAACAGCCACCGAAGCTACCAACACGGTTAATTGTTCTTTTTTCATTTTCAGTGGAATTCTTTTGCTTTTCAAATGCAAAATTACTATTTTTTTTAGAAATGAAGAAATAGTAGCTTACAAAAACTATCTTTGGGCAGCAATTTATTGATTATTATGAAAAATAGCAATATTTTTAGTTTATCTCTTGGTTGTAAGAAAAAAAATCTCTATCTTTGCCGAAAGAAACAGTTGGCCTATGAGTAAAGATGGTTTCTGGAATCGCGCATTCCATTTATATTATGACGGTTTCCGCAGCATGACGCTGGGCCGAACGCTTTGGGCCATTATTCTCATTAAGCTCTTTATCATTTTTGCTGTGCTGAAGGTCTTCTTTTTCCCTAGTTTCCTTGGAACCCATGCTGAGAAAGGACAAGAGCCAGAGTTTGTGGCCACAGAATTGCTTGATCGTACAAATTAAACCTCAATAAGCTATGCAAAATCTCTTATTAAACGTAGATGCCAGTACGATTGACTGGTCGCGGGCGCAGTTTGCACTGACGGCCATCTATCACTGGCTCTTTGTGCCCTTGACGCTAGGCTTGGCCATCATCATGGGCATTTGCGAGACGCGCTACTACAAGATGCAGAAGGCCGTGGCCCAGGGTGCCGCCAAGGCAGAGGAAGCCGCCTTCTGGCTGAAGACGTCGAAGTTCTGGCAGCGCCTCTTTGGAATCAACTTTGCCATGGGTGTGGCCACGGGCATCATCCTGGAGTTCGAGTTTGGCACCAACTGGAGCAACTACTCCTGGCTGGTGGGTGATATCTTCGGAGCGCCGCTGGCCATTGAGGGAATCGTGGCCTTCTTCATGGAGTCAACTTTCGTGGCCGTCATGTTTTTTGGTTGGAAGAAGGTGTCGGCGGGCTTCCATCTGGCCTCTACCTGGCTGACGGGTCTGGGTGCTACGCTCTCTGCCTGGTGGATCCTGGTAGCCAATGCCTGGATGCAGCATCCTGTGGGATGTGAGTTCAATCCCGACACCATGCGCAATGAAATGGTCAACTTCTGGCAGGTGGCTTTCTCGCCGTTTGCCGTTGATAAGTTCTTCCACACGGTCATCTCGGCATGGATTATCGGCGCAGTGGTCTGCGTGGCCGTATGCTGCTGGTATCTGTTGAAAAAACGCCATGTGGAACTGGCCACGAAGAGCCTTCGCATTGGTGCCCTGGTGGGGCTCGTGGCTTCGGTGGGCGCTGCCTTCACCGGCCACATCTCGGGGCAGGACGTAGCCAAGGCTCAGCCCATGAAACTGGCTGCCATGGAGGCCCTTTACAATGGAGGCCATGAACAGAGCCTGACCATGGTGGCACTGGTGAACCCACTCAAGCAGGCTGACTATGCCAACGAGGAGGAGCCCCCATTTAAGATAGCCATGCCCTACGCCCTGTCGCTGATGGCCACAAACACGCTGGACGGCTATGTGCCCGGCATCAACGACCTGCTGAATGGCTATGTGAAAGAGGACGGTACGCGTGAGCCCTCGGCTGACGAGAAGATTTACAGCGGACGGAAGGCCATTGCTGCCCTTCATGCCTACAGGAAGGCACGAGCCGACAAGGACGATGCCGAGGCTGAGCGCCAGCTGAAGATTTTCCGCGAGAACGAGCAGTATTTTGGATATGGCTACGTAAAGGATAAAAGCCAGTTGGTTCCCTCAGTACCCTTGAATTTCTGGGCATTCCGCACCATGGTGGGACTGGGTTGCCTGCTCATTCTGTTCTTCGGCCTTGTCGTAGTGCTGGCCTTCAAGGTGCCCTTCCTGTCAGTGTTCACCCGCCGACTGATGTCGGCCCTCGGCCTGCTGGACGAAGCCCATTCCGATGTGCATGGCGCCACTCGCATGCCGCGTTGGCTCTACTGGGCAGCCATCATCATAGTGCCCTTGGCCTATATCGCCTCTGAGAGTGGATGGCTGGTGGCAGAGTTTGGACGTCAGCCCTGGACCATTCAGGACATGCTACCCACGTGGGCTGCCGTCAGTGACCTGCATTCATCGTCGGTCATGCTGACTTTCCTCCTGTTCCTCATTCTCTTCACTACCATGCTGGCTGTTGAAATCAATATCATGTTGAAACAAATCAAGAAAGGACCTGAACTATGACCTACGTTTTTCTGCAATACTATTGGTGGTTCCTGGTGAGCCTGCTGGCTGCACTACTGGTATTCCTGATGTTCGTACAGGGAGCTAACTCCATGGTCCGCTCGCTAGGCTGGACAGCCGAAGGGCGCCGACTGGTGGTCAACAGCACGGGCCGCAAGTGGGAATTCACATTCACCACGCTCGTCACTTTCGGTGGAGCCTTCTTTGCCTCGTTCCCCCTGTTTTATAGCACGTCGTTTGGCGGAGCCTACTGGCTGTGGATGATCATTCTCTTCTCGTTTGTGCTCCAGGCCGTGAGCTATGAGTTCCAGAACAAGCTGGGCAATCTGCTGGGTCCCCAGACCTTCCAGTGGTTCCTGGTGCTGAACGGCATATTGGGCCCGCTGCTGTTGGGCGGAGCCGTGGCCACCTTCTTTGAGGGGTCCAACTTCGTAGTGGAGAAAGCCAACTTTATCGATGCCGGAGCCGTGACGCCCGTCATCAGTCGCTGGGGCAATGCGTCGCACGGCCTCGATGCCCTGCTCAATCCTTGGGTACTGGTGTTTGGCCTGGCCGTCATGTTCCTGGCGCGCACCCTGGGCACGCTTTACATTATTAATAATGTAAACGATGAGGACATCCGTTCTCGAGCCAGCGTGCGCCTAGTGGGCTCGGCCGTGCCTTTCGTGGTGCTCTTCGTGGCCTATCTGGTGCACCTGCTCCTGAAAGACGGCTATGCTTGGGAAGCCGAGACAGGGCAAATCTATATGGAGCCCAACAAATATCTGCACAACTTGTTGCAGATGTGGCCGTTGCTCATCCTGCTCCTAGTAGGTGTGGTGCTGGTGCTTTGGGGCATCGTGGCTGAGGTGCTGCGCGGCAGCAAGCAGAATCAGTCACCGCTCCTTGCCGTCAGTGGCATCTGGCCTGCGGGCATAGGCACAGTTCTCACTGTGTTGTCGCTGCTTCTCTGTGCCGGATGGAACTACACTGCCTACTATCCCTCAACCTTCGACCCCCAGATGTCGCTAACCATTGAGAATTCGTCGAGTAGCTACTTCACGCTGAACACCATGTTCTATGTCTCGCTGCTCATCCCCTTCGTTCTGGCCTACATCGTCTATTGCTGGCGAAAGATTGACAGCCGCAAGCTGAACTCCGACGAACTGGTTCACGACGAAGCTTACTAATAGGGTGACTAGGCAAAAGCGAGGCGGCTCACAGAGGATGTATCCCCATGTGAGCCGCCTGTGTGATGTTTGCTTACTTGCTTTTATTTCCGAATGCTCTTCTGGCCTTCTTCGATGACGATGCCCTTGGTAGAGTCGGTGGCAACGGAACCATTCAGACGATAGGCACGGGTGGCGGGGTGCTCCACGATGGTGGCAGCAGGCACGCTGACGGTCTGGCCGGTCTTCTCGGCATATTCGGCCTGGGCCTTCTTCATCTGTGCGATGTACTCAGGGCAGTTCTGCAGTGCGCAGAAACCAATACTGGCAGCGGTGCGGCTGGCATCGACGTCGCTCTGCCAGTGAGCACCCACTATCACACGGCTGTTGCAGTAGTCCCAGCCACGGCTGAAGATTTCGTCAGCACGGGCAGGAGCAATCTGAGCCAGAACCAGTGAGATGCCCCATCCGCGCAGGCTGTGGCCAGAGGGATAGCTGCCCTCACCGCGCAGGTCGTCCTCCTCGTGCGAGGGCATCGAGTCGTCAAAACGCTCGAAGGGGCGCTGGCGGTGATAGAAGGCCTTGGTCTCCTTACGCATGGGGTCGGTAGTGGCCAGGCTGGTCTCCATCAGCTTCCAGATCTCAGGAGTGTTGGTCTCGTTGATTTCCAGTCCAAAGGCGTCCTTCCACTGCAGGAAGAGCTTGGCATGATCGTCCCATTCGGCATCGGCAATAGCCAGTGCCAGACGCTCCTCGTCCTGGCGCTGCTGCTTGCCCCAGCCGTAGCGCACCACATCATTGGCAAATTCAGGGCTCTCGAATGAGGGCGGAGCGGGCATGATGGAAATCAGGTGGGGTAACTGGTCAAGTTCCATATACGGCTGCACAGTCTCTTCCTGTGCGTTCACACTCATTACAGCCATTGTGGCGGCTGCTGCCATCAGAATAATTCTTTTCATTTTTTAAATATTTTAAAACAGTCTTGTTTTTGGCTTGCAAAGATACACCTTTTTCCCGTATAATTATTCTAAATCGGTGTTAAAAGTGACAAAAGCTCTTTTTTCTTGTGCTGCTGACAGGAAAGGATTCGCCTTTTGACCACCCATGCCTTCGTATGGCTTTACTTGTTTCTCAGCGTGGCCTTGCGCAAGTCCTTGGGTAGTGCGCGGCGGTTGAGGAAGAGGTAGGTGGTGTTGAGGGCTATGTAGTCACGCGACATGTACCAGATGCCCTTGTAGGGACCTCGCTTGCCCCAGGTGTTCTTCACCATGTAGTAGGGACGGCCCTGCTCGTCGATGGCCTTGCCGAAGATGAGCATCACGTGGTCGTAGGTGAAGCGCCAGTCGTCCCACTGCTCCTGCCTTGTCTGCTGCGAGGGTTGCACGCTGTCGGGCAGCTCAGCCAACCCATTGATGGTGAAGTCGCCCGATACGTCGCCACCCCAGGCCACGGTGTAGCCGGCATCGAGCGCTCGGTCCAGTGCGTCCATCAGTTTGTTGATGGGAATGTTGTAGCTGGGCTTGAGCCGCCATTTGTAGGGAGCCTCGATGACGAACCACTGGTTGAAGGGATGGTGGGTGAAGCTGGTCAGGCTCACGTAGTCATCGAGATGCAGGCCCAGACTCTCGGCAAACGACTGCGGGGTGTATGTCCGGCCTTCATGGACGAATGTCTCGGGACAGCTGCCCACATAGTGGTCGATGACTGTCTGCACGCTGTCCTGCCAGTGGGGCTTGGGAGCCTTTGCTTCCTTCTGGACGATGCTTTGCACCGTGCGCTCCAGTTCTGGGAAGAACACCTTGAAGTTGGCCAGTGAGTCGCCCACAAGCGAACCTGGGGCGGGCATGGCTTCCTCCGGGCAGATGCCGTGGCGGCTGATAACCTCCAGCACGTCGTCGCACGAGCCGCCCTCTGAAATCTGGCTGTAGCCGTGCATGCGGACATAGTGGGTGGCATTGTCCATGTAGTCGTGGTTGACCACGAACATCTCGCACAGGTCGTAGGTCTTGCCCGTCTGCCGCAGTATCTCGCTCTCCAGATAGCCCAGCGTGCCGAAGGCCCAGCAAGTGCCGCTGCGCCACTGGTTCTTCACGCTGGTGATGGGTAGCTCCTTCACCACAGTGAAGGTTTTCTCCGTCTGCGAGGTCTTTGCGCCCCGCTGCAGATTCTCTTGCGCAGCTGCCGTCGTAGCGAGGCCGACGGCGAGGACAAGGTGAAGAATGCAAGTGGATAGTCTTATCATGCTTATTTCTTATTTGAATAGTAGTGTCGATGCTCTTGCTGTTGCTGCTCATGGCAGAAGATGGCCCATTGCGAGCAGCGTGAAGAGACTGGGGCGGGTTCTTAAGGGGACAAAAGTAGTGCTTTTTATTGGATTATCCAAACATTTCCTGAAAAAAGTTGCATCTTTGTGCTGGATGCTGTGATCAGCTTTCTTTACAAGAATCCGTAAAAATGGTTGTTTAATCCGTAAATCGTGTATGGTGAAATTGGCGGAATTGCTGTACCTTTGCATCCGATAATTGTAACAGGAAACGATATGGAATACGTAAAACTAGGTAACTCTGACCTCTGCGTGTCGCGCATCTGCCTGGGCTGTATGGGCTTCGGCGATGCCAGCATCGGGCAGCACTCGTGGACCATTGACGAGGAGCATACCCGTGAAATCATCCGCCGGTCGCTCGACCTCGGCGTGAACTTCTTCGATACGGCCATTGCCTATCAGCTGGGAACATCCGAGCAGTTCGTGGGTCGTGCTTTGCGTGATATGACACGCCGTCAGGATGTGGTGGTCGCCACAAAGTTCCTGCCTCGCACGGAGGAGGAAATCCAGCAGGGCATTGACGGCCGCCAGCATGTGCTCAACAATATTGATAGCAGTCTGCAGCACCTGGGCATGGACTACGTTGACCTCTATATCTATCACATCTGGGACTACAAGACTCCTGCCGAAGAAATCCTGGAAGGCATGAACGAGGCTGTGCGCACGGGCAAGGTCCGCTACATCGGCATCGCCAATGCCTACGCCTACCAATTGGCCAAGATGAATGCGCTGGCCGAGAAGAACGGTTGGGCAAAGTTCATCAGCGTGCAGAACCACTACAACCTGATTATGCGCGAGGAAGAGCGCGAAATGCAGTTGCTCTGCCACGAGGACAACATTGCGCAGACGCCTTACAGTGCTCTGGCCTCTGGCAAACTGGCCAAGCGACCAGGCGAGACCTCGAAGCGGCAGCGGGAGGACTCGTTCATGCACTTCAAGTATGATGCCACCGCCGAACAGGACAACCGCATCGTGGAACGCGTGGTGGAACTGGCCGACCGCTACGGGGTGGAGATGACGCAAATCTCGCTGGCCTGGCTACTGACCAAGGTGGAGTCGCCCATCGTAGGCGCCACCAAACTGCACCACATCGAAGGAGCCGTGAAATCGCTCAATGTTCACCTGACAGCCGACGACATACGCTATCTGGAAGAGCCTTACGTTCCACACAACCTCTCGGGCGTGATGGCCGTCAACAAACCCGTCATGAGTGAAGAGCCCGTCTGGGTGGCAGCAAGCAAAAACCAATAAAAGCAGAACAAAATGAGACAGATAATGATAATGGCAACCATGATGGCCCTGTCGGCTTGTACGGCGGAGGCGCAGGGCGATGCCCAGACTGAAGGAATGGTACTCATTAAAGGCGGCTCGTTCCAGATGGGAAGTCCCACCACGGAAGCAGAGCGCGATGCTGACGAGGAGCTGCACCAGAAGTCAGTGGCTGACTTCTTGATGTCGGCTACTGAAGTGTCGCAACAGGAATATGAAACCGTGATGGGCAGCAACCCCAGCCAGCGCCAGGGCAACAACCTGCCCGTGGAGAACGTGACGTGGTATGATGCCATTGCCTATTGCAATGCGCTGAGCCAGCGCGAGGGACTGACACCCTGCTACGAGGTCAGCGGCACCACTGTCACCTGGCGGCTCAGTGCCAATGGCTACCGTCTGCCCACTGAGGCCGAATGGGAGTATGCGGCCCGTGGAGGCAAGCAGACACCCTTCAACTTCGGCGACTACGTACACGACTCGGATGCCAACTGCTACAATGCCTATGGCTACAACAACGATGCCAGCGGGCACTGGGTGAACGGCTATCCTGGGCATACGGTGGGCGTCACTGAGCATCCCGCCAATGCCTTCGGACTATACAATATGCACGGCAACGTGGCTGAGTGGACCTGGGACTGGTATGCCGAGCGTGGCACGAGTCCCGAGGAAGGGCGTTACAAGGTGGTGCGCGGTGGCGGCTGGAACGACTTCCCCAAGCATATACGCTCAGCCTATCGCAGTGCTTTCCCTGCTGATGTGCCGCTCTATGCCACGGGCTTCCGCGTCGTTCGCAGCACAGTGGCAACAGAGGGTGAGCTGAAGAGCGTCAGCGTGGCCAAGGCCAAGAACCCTGGCGGCAAGGTGCTCATTGCCTATTTCTCGCAGACGGGCAACACCGACGGCTTCGCACAGATTATCCAAGAGATGACCGGTTATGACATCTTCCGCATTGAGCGGGCCACGCCCTATTCCGCCACCTATAACTCGCAGGGCCTCTATGCCGAGGCACTCACGGAGTACCGCCAGAACGCCGTGCCCGAACTGAAGGCCTATCTGCCTAATCTTGCCGACTACGATGTCATCCTGTTGGGTTATTGCAACTGGTGGGCCTCCATACCCGCTCCCGTACGCTCGTTCCTCCTTCACGACGATTTCAGCGGCAAGACCATCGTGCCTTTCTGCTCAATGGGAGGTGGTCGTTTTGGTCAGACCATCAGTGCCATTGCCAAGCTGGCTCCTCAGAGCGTCATCCTGAAAGGTCTCGATGTCACCTATTCCTCCTACGACCGCACCGCCATCCGCACATGGCTCGACGGCATCAGCCGGTATCAGCAGACTTCAGGCATTCTTCCTGCCAGTAAGGCATCAGCCACTGGTCATAGCCTCTATTCCCTCAATGGCATCCGCTGCAACACCATGCAGAAGGGTATCAATATCGTGGAGAGGAGAAAGGTGATACAGAAATAAGGAACCAGTCGATTCACTGCTTGTCATCACAAAATAGCATACCGTCTTGGGTTTAAGCGGGTGCACGAAACAAGTGCATATAGCATCAGGACACCTAAATAATACATATTTGATGCTACTCATGCTACTCGTGCTACTGGTGCTACCGATTCCGTTTTTTGTCCATTTCATCGGTAAAACCATGAAAAAGTCAACGCCAATTTTTCAAAAGTCAACGCCGTTTTGAAAAAAGTCGGCGCCATTTTAGAAAAAGTCGGCGCCGTTTTGAAACCCCATGTTTTCGACTTTTCTGTATGTCTCATTTTGCACCAGAAAGGCATGAGACATACAGAAAAGTGCTGGTAGCACCAGTAGCACGTTCAGTAGAGCCAGTAGCACGTTCGGTAGCACGAGTAGCACGTTCAGTAGTACGAAAAAACAACTTTCGTGCACCCGTAAAATGCTGGTGTCTAATTAATTAGATGCTCCGGTAGCACGAGTAGCACCATTGTTTGTTTATGTGTGAAAACCATGCGATTTCAATGCTCCTTTGGCCCCGAGTCATTGAAGCTGAGGGCCAGATACTGGTTCAACTGTATAACCAGCTTGGCGCAGCAGGTTCAACACACCTTTCTCTCCGGGCAGGTGGCCAGCGCCGACGGCGAAGAGGGTTGGTTTACTGGCCATGATGCCTGGCATCTTCGTTAGCCAGTTGGCATTACGGTTGTCAATGAGGTCGGCTTCTTCTTCGGGTGTTGAGTCGCAGCTGTTGTTCAGCTTCATGTCCATCGCAGCCTTGATGGCTTCCAGGTCCTGGGCGAAGAAGGCTTTTATGACTCCGTCCTCCATCTCGCCCATGAATTTGGCATTGTCCACCAGGCACATCAGCAGCTCTTTCTGGCGTTCCAGCGTTTTTCCGCTATAGAGCACTTGTGTCTGAAAGGCCATCGTCTCTAATCCACCCACGCTTTTGCCTTGGGCAAGAGCCTCTTTCTGAAAGCACTGGTCCAGCAGATTCTGCAGGTCTGTTGTCGGGCTCTTTTTTGCGAAAGACAACATCGTGAGCGTCGTGCTCAAAGCCACAGGACTCATCTTGTTCATCTGCTGGCCCACCAGTGGATGGGTCATGTCCATACCCATCACTTCTTTCATGTAAGCGTTCAGTCGCCCCATCTCATCGGCAGAGAGCAACTTGTCAATCGTCATTCCATCAGGCAAAAGCAAGGCTTTCTGCATCATGGCCACGCTGTCGGCATCCAGCATCTTGTCCATTGCCAATTCTCCATAAACCTGCTGGCAGTTGTCCATCGCCTGCCGTATACCAGGAATAGAGTCAACGAACGAAGCCGGTGCCAGGTGATAGGTTCCTACGATGTAAGACGGCTCCGTGAGCCCCTTGCCGCTGATTTTGTAGAGCAGCTGTGCTTTCAGAGTGACTGCTGCCATGAGGAGCATCAGTGCAATCATTGTTTTCCTTTTCATTGTTGTCATTTCCTTCTTGTATTTGTTAAATCCTTTCTTGTTCTGTAAAGTGTCCTTTGATAGTTGGTCGTGCAAAGGTAGCAAAAAACTACGAGATAAGAACTAAAAAACAGCAAAAAGGTGATTATTTCAGCATAGTTTCGTGCTTTCTTGTAATAATCCGTAAAAATGGTAAGTAAATCCGTAATACGAGTAAGCGCTGTTTGGCGGAAAAACCGTACCTTTGCAGCAAACTTTTCGAACAACGAAAGCAAACATGAGAAATAACAATACAGACCCCACCCCTGCCCCTCCCCTTGAAGGGAGGGGAATAGCTACCGCCTTGCCCGCCGCAGGGACTCCGCAAGGCACTCCCCTCCCTTCAAGGGGAGGGGCAGGGGTGGGGTCTGTAATTTTAGTTATATAGAAGCAACATAGCAAAAACGATAGCGATGATGGGAAAGAAACTGTATCTTTTGGTGCTGTCCGTGGTGATGACGGTAAGCTGCTTCGGGCAGGGTTCGGTGGTGTATTTCACGAAGGACATCACGCCCGAGGCATTGGTAAGCATCTATGAGGCCCTGGGCGTTCAGGCCGAGGGCAAGCGTGTGGCGGTGAAAATCTCTACGGGTGAGTCGAGTCGTTCGAACTACCTGCGGCCGGAGTTCATCAAGAGCCTGGTGCAGAAGCTGGGAGCAAACATCGTGGAGTGTAACACAGCCTATGGCGGTAGCCGCAGCACCACGACGGCTCACCGCAAAGCCATTGCCGAGCGTGGCTTCAACGACATTGCCACCGTGGACATCATGGACGAGGAGGGCACCATACACCTGCCCGTCACTGACACGCGCCATATCCAGTATGACATCGTGGGCTCACACCTGCAGAACTACGACCTGATGGTCAACCTGGCCCACTTCAAGGGACATGCCATGGGGGGCTTTGGCGGGGTGCTGAAGAACCAGTCCATCGGTGTGGCCTCTAGCAGTGGTAAGCTCTACATCCATTCCGCTGGGCGCAGCACGTCGCTCTGGATGAGTGACGACCAGAATGGCTTCCTGGAATCGATGGCAGCTGCTGCCCAGGCTGTACATAACTACTTCAAGCAGGAGGGACGCAACATTGTCTACATCAATGTGATGAACAACCTGTCGGTGGACTGCGACTGCGACGGCTCGCCCGCTACGCCCCAGTTGAAAGACATCGGCATCCTGGCCTCGCTCGATCCTGTGGCACTGGACAAGGCCTGCCTCGACCTTGTGTTCAACCATCAGTCCGTCGCTGGCGACGATGCCTCTCCGCTCATCCGCCGTATTGAGAATCTGCATGGTACGCACACTGTAGAATATGCCGAACGGCTCGGTCTCGGTTCGCAGCAATACACGCTCAAAGACCTCAGTCAGTCAGCGGGTGCCAGCAATGCTCTGACCTCAACGGCCAATCTCTACAATGTCTATTCGCTCGACGGCAAGAAGCTGCTCACCAATGCCCGCACTCTTGACGGACTGAAGAAGGGAACGTATATCGTCAACGGGGAGAAGCGAGTCGTGGAATAAAAAGGCATTGCACCGTAGTCTAAAGGCCTTTCGCCTTAGTCCTTCCAT
>CAMNJH010000022.1 GCA_946541275.1 uncultured Prevotellaceae bacterium | reverse complement strand
CGCCGGGCAGACGGTCCCAGCCCTTGCCCACGCCGATGCGGTCGCACATCACCCAACAGGCCGACTGGCTCTCAATGTCGAGGTCGTCGATGGTGGCGGGAGTGAGCAGGATGCCCTTGCCGGTATCCACATAGTTGCGCTTGAACCAGTCGGCGGCGTCTTTCTCGTCGGCCGAGCCGGTAGCGTAGTCGTTGGGCACGAGCATGGCAAGCTTCGATCCGCCCTTCTGGGCCTCATAGGCGATGAAGAGACGCACGGTCTGGCCCTTCGACACGGTACCGTCGGCGAAGCGGGCCTTCACGGTGTAGCTGACGTTGACGTTGGTTGGAGCCTTCTTGATGAAATAGCTGGTCTGAGGGCCTTCCAGCTCGATGATGTCGGCATCGTCCTTAATGATTTGCACGCCCGTGACGTTGCCAGCGGGGAGCGTCCAGCTAAGAGTGAGCTGGCGCGTGCCCTGCGGATTGTCGTAGCCGAGGCCGCTGACGGTGGCCTTAGCGTCGGAGGCCGAGGCGGGGATGTCGACGTCGCTGCAGGCGGCGAGAAGCGCGAGAGTTGCGGCGCCACAACATACTAAACAGTGGCGGAGGTGGTTCATTATGTTCGTTTTCATATCGTTGTGCTTTTTATTTATTGTTTGTAAAGTCCGTTGGAGTTCTCAATCTGCGAGATGGGGATGGGCAGGTAAAGCTCGTCCTCGGTGAGGGTGGCGCCAGCATAGTAGGGGCGCAGGGTGGCCTCCTCTTGCATGTACTTGTTGATGGTCTGCACGGCGGTGCCCCAGCGCACGAGGTCGAACCAGCGCTGGCCCTCCATGGCGAGCTCCAGACGGCGCTCCATGCGCACGGCCATGCGGGCACGCTCGCGGGTCCAGGCCAGGTTGCCGTCGTAGTCGGTGGGATAGAGGCCCACGAGGTAGTCGGCGGTGAAGGGGTCGAGGTCAACAGGTGTGTAGTTACCGTCGATGCTGCGGGCGGCCTTGGCACGAATCTGGTTCACAATGTCGCGGGCCTCGACCAGCTTCGCGTCGGTGGCGGCGTTCGAGCCGGTGGCGGTCTCCACCAGGGCCTCAGCCTTCAGCAGCAGGATGTCGGCATAGCGGATGAGGATGAAATTCAGGCCGCTGGCTCCCCAGGGGAAGCCCTGCACCATGTCGGGGCTGGAGGGGTCGATGAGTCCTTTCTTGCCCGAGTACTCGCCGTAGGTGTTGTAGTCGCGGCACCACCCCTGCGTGTAGAGATGACCACGGAAGGGCAGTCCGATGCGGCCCACAGTGAGGTCGAGGCGCGGGTCGAGGTTGCCGGCGTAATTGCCCGTGACACGAACGCTGTTGAAGGTGCCGTCGAGATAGGGCAGGCCGTTGGCATCGGTGCGGAAGGCGTTGACCAGATTCTGCGAGCCGAGGAAGAAGTCGTCGCCCGAACCGAAGATGTTGCCCTCGCTGCGAGTGGTGTTGAGCAGGTTGCAGAAGTTGATGTGGATGTTGTCGTTGGCGGTGCTGAACTGCACGGCCATGATGCTCTCCTTCTTGTTGTTGAACTCCAGCTTCGACATGTCGGCGAAGTTGTCGTAGAGCTGATACTTTCCGCTCTTGATGACCACGTCGGCCCACTTCTCCACCTCGCTCCACGTGGCGGTTTGCGCGTTGACCTTGGCCAGCAGGGCGGCGGCCACATACTTGGTGAAGCGTCCGGGCTGCTCGTGCGTCTCGTGCATCACGGCATAGGCGCTCTCCAGGTCGGCCTTGATGGCGGCGTAAATCTCGTCGCGGCTCATGTTGCCGTTGGTGACGGTCTTTGGGTCGTCGTTCTCGGTGAAGTAGGGGATGCTGCGGAAGATGCGGTTCAGGTCGAAGTAGTACCATGCGCGGAGCGTCTTCAGCTCGCCGAGCAGGGCGTCCTTGTCGCCCACGTTCGAGGCGTCGTTGATGGCCTGCATGGCTTTGTGCACACGGGCGATGCCCAGATAGTTGTTCTCCCACTTGTTGAGGCAGGTGGGGTTGTCGCTGCTGATATTCTGAATTTCCAGCTGGTGGATGTTCGACTCCATAGAGACGCCCTCGCCGCCCTTGTAGGCATCGTCAGAGCGCACGTCGAAGACCCAGTTGGTGATGGGGCCGGCGAAGGCGGCGTTGTTGTCGTCGAAGAAGTGGGCCTCCAAGCCCTGATAAGCCGACGACATCAGTCCCTCGATGCTTTCGTCGGTGAGCTGCTCGGCGGTGAACTCACCCTGCGGGGCCAGGTCGAGCTGGTCGGAGCAGGAGAAGATACCAATAACCAATAGCCAATAACCAATAACCGTTATTCTATTGGCAATATTTCGCATGTTCTTTTTCATAATCCTATAAAATGTTTATTGTTTCACGCTTATTGTTGGTTGTAGTTAGAATGTGACGTTGAGACCGAGGGTGAAGGTACGGGCACGGGGATAGAGGCCACTGTCGACGCGGGCACCGTAACCGCCGAGGATGACCTCAGGGTCGAGACCCTTATAGCTGGTGATGGTGAAGATGTTCTCCACCTGTCCAAAGACGCTGATGTTCGAAGCGAAAATCTTCTGCGCGATGTCCTTCGGCAACTGGTAGCCCAACTTCAGGTACTTCAGCTTCAGGTAGGAACCGTCCTCCACAAAGTAGTTTGACATGCGGGTCTCGTTGTTGTTGTCCACCATGGTCAGTGCAGGGATAGTGGCGCCAGTGTTTGTGGGGCTCCAGGCGTCGAGGATGTCCACGCCGTGGTTGGTCGAGGAACCACCTCCGTAGTGCATGAACTCCAACTGACGGCGTGTGGTGTTGTAGATGTCGAAGCCAAACTCACCGCTGAAGAATGCTGAGAGCGTGAAGTCCTTGTAGTTCAGGTCAAGGTTCAAACCCATGGCGAAGTCGGGGTTCGGGTCGCCGATGATGCAGCGGTCGTTGTCGTCGACGCTGCCGTTGCCATCAATGTCGCGGAAGATAAGACGGCCTATGCCCTTGCCCTGCTGGATGGCATGGTTCGACACCTCGTCCTCATTTTGGAAGATACCGTCGCACACGTAGCCGTAGTAAACACCCATCGGCTGGCCCACCATCAAGCGGTAGTCGCCGCCCTGCGAGGTCACCACGTCGTTGAACTTCACCAGCTCGTTCTTATACTGCGAGAGGTTGAGCGTGCCATTCCACGAGAAGTCACCATACTGTGGTGAGCGGTAGGTCATGGTCAGCTCCCAACCATTGTTTTTCATCTCGCCTGTGTTCATCCACATGGCGGCTCCCTCGCCTTCCACTGAGAGCGTCGGGGGGATGGTGAGCATGTCCTTGGTGTTCTTCCAGAAATAGTCAAACGAAAAGCTCAGGGCGCCATGGAAGAGCTGAGCGTCGAAACCGAGGTTGGTCTGCGTAGTAGTCTCCCACTTCAGGTTGCGGTTGCCGCTCGAAGCGGCCACGATGCCAGGCACGACGCTGTTGTTGGTGCCGTTGAGATCGTAGGAGCCGTGACGCAGGTTATAAGCATAGCGGGTGTAGTAGGCGTAGTTGTCACTGATGGCTGAGTTGCCGTTCTGTCCCCAGGCGACGCGAACCTTCAGGTCGCTCAACACTGGGTTCTGGGGGAAGAAGCTCTCCTCGCTGGCACGCCATGCGGCCGAGAAGGCGGGGAACACGCCGCTGTTGTTGTCCTTGTGCAAACGTGAGGTCTGGTCGCGACGCAGTGTGGCACTCAGCAGGTAGCGGTCAGCATAGTTGTAGTCGAGCTTTCCGAAGAGTGAGAACAGGGCCCACTCGGCCTTGCCGCCGCCCACAGTCTGCTCGCCGCCGCCAGCACCTATCTGCATATAGTCCACGTCCTCGAAGGCATAGTCGCGGTTGGCGCCGTTCAGGTCTTCAGAGCGATATTTGATGAACTCCGAGCCGAGCAGGGCGTTTAGGTGGTGCACTCCCTTGAAGGTCTTCAGATAGTTGGCAGTGTTGGTCCAGGTGTAGGTGTCGCCCTGTCCATAAGCCCTGCTGACGCTGTTCATGTCGCTAGGCTGTATGCGGCGCCCCAGATTTTTGTTGAAGAACTGGGTATGCTCAATGCCTAAGTTGCTCTTCAAGGTGAGGCCGTCGATGGGCTTGATATCGATATAGGCGTTGCCGAAGATACGCCAGCTCTCATTCGTGTTGTCGCGACCGTTATACAGCTCGTGCACGGGGTTGGCGATGTCGCTGCCCGAGAGCTGCATGGGATTGGTGTAGACGCCCTCGCTGTCGGTGACAGGGATGGCGGGGTGCTGGCGCATGGCGGTATAGGGGATGCCACGGTCATTGCCGGTGCCGTAGCCACGGTCGTTCCACTGGGCTATCATCAGGTTCTCGCCCACGCTGAACACCTTACTTATATTATAGGTGGAATTCAGGCGTGCGGTGTAGCGGCGATAGAAGGTGTGGTTCATCAGTCCGTTCTGGTTGATATAGTTGCCCGAAAGCATGAACGACCCCTTCTCGCTACTGTTCGACACAGAGGCCGAGAGGTTGTTGGTCCAGGCTGACGAGAACACCTCGTCCTGCCAGTTGGTATCGGCGGCGCGTACCTTGCCAGCAGCATCCAGGGTGGTGGCCAGCTGGGGCTGGTCGCCACTGCCATAGAAGGGGTGCGAGGCTACTAGTCCGGCGTTCTTGTTGGCCGTCCAGTAAGCCTGTCCCCACTGTTGTGCATCGAGCACGTCGTACTGCTTGGCAATGGTGTTCAGCGTGGCGGTATAGCCCACGTTCACGGTCACCTTGTCGCCTTTACCCTTTTTGGTGGTGATGATGATGACACCGTTGGCGGCTCGGCTACCATAGATAGAGGCCGACGAGGCGTCCTTCAGCACTTGAATAGACTCGATGTCGGCAGCATTCAGCGAGTTGAGGTTCTCGGTAGTGGCCACGCCATCGATGACGTAGAGGGGGGCAGCACCGTTCACCGTGCTCATACCGCGCACGCGAATGCTGGCACCGCCACCTCCAGGGGCGGCATCGGTCACGATGTTCACGCCGGGCAGCTTGCCCTGCATGGAGTTGAGCATGTTGGGGTCGCCCTCACTCTTCGCACCTTTCATGTCCATCACGGCCACGGCACCTGTCAGGTCGGCCTTGCGCTGCACCTGATAGCCTGTCACGACCACCTCTTGTAGCTGCGGGGCGTTTTCCTTCATTACCACATGCATGCCGTTTTGTGCGGGCTGCTCCTGCTTCTCATAGCCAATGTAGCTGAAAACAAGCGTGGTGCCGGCCTTCACCTTCAGCTTGAAGTTTCCATCAAGATCGGTCACGGTGCCGTTTGATGTCCCTTTTTCCATTACCGTGGCACCGATGACAGGACCCATGTCGTCCTCCACCGAGCCGGTAATCTCTGTCTGCGCATACATCATAGTACTCGCAAGGATGAGCGTCGCGCTCAACAGAAATCTCTTTAGTCTTTCCATTTGCTTCATAGGTTTTTTGTTAATACTGTTGTTTCAGAAATCTGGCGCAAAAGTACTAACCACGGGCAGAAAAGCATTAAAAATATCGTTCATGCCGTGCAAAATATGTTGCGATGTAACAATTTTGCGAGGGAATGAACGATAATTGTAAGTGGCGGGCTGTCCTCGTCTGTGCCCCGCCTGTGTCCTTTTTTTCACGATGGCCGGCTTTCGCCAGGCAGCATGCCGAACTCGTCTTTATAACATTTAGTGAAATAGCTGGGTGATGAGAATCCCACAGAATAGGCCACTTCAGATACTGTCTTGTCGGTGGTGAGAAGTAATTGGTAGGCTCGTTTCAGTCTTGCTGTACGTAGCAGCTCCACTGGGGAGGAGCCACTGATGGCCTTCACCTTGCGGTATAACTGAACACGGCTCAGATTCATGTCGGATGCCAGGTCTTCCACACTGAGATCACTGTCAGAGAGACGTGCTTCAACGGCCTCGCGGAAACGGGATAAGAACAGTGTTCCGGCAACGCCTTCAGAAGTGTCGGGCGTCTGTGGAATGTTGTTGTTGTCAGGGCTTGGCGTGGTAGAAATGTCTGGTGAGGACGATGTCGTAATGTCACTTGGAGGGGGAGTAGGAAGAGATGGCTCGGGTGTAGTTACGTCAGCACTTTCAGTTGCGGAACCCTCAGTATGTTCGTCAACCGATGCTGCGGTGTGCGTATGATTCATGTTCCACAGGGCGTTGACCACATGCTCCCGCTGCAGGGCTATTTTCCTCAAGTGGTAAAGGTAGAATAGCACAATCACTACCACCAGCAGAATAATGATGCCCATGGCCAATGCGTTGATGACGCGTTGCGAGTCTAGCTTATGCAGATAGTTGTCGGCCATCTCGTGCAGCCTGTCCAGGCGTTCTGCCTGGTGCATCATCTCATCGCTTTGCATGAGCAGCACCTTGGCGTTTTCATGGGTCACGAGGGCCGACATGAGCATCGTCTCCTTGTTGTATGGCTGTCCGTCGAGTATGCGTACAGCCAAATCAATGAGCTGGTCGCCGTGAGTGGGGTAGATGTAGGAGGCGTCGAGAAGCGAGTCGCGCACCAGCTGGATGCCTCCATTCTCACCAGGAAGACCATCAATGCCACAAAACAGGGGTAATGAAGCACGACGTTCGGCAAATGCCGAACGTGCGCCCATGGCCATTCGGTCGTTGTGACCAAAGACGTAGTCGACAGAAAGAAGAGTGTCGTTTTGCAATAGCCATTGGCTGACGGCTTGGTGGGCACTTTCTTCAGTCCAGTCGCCTTGCAGTGAGGCTACCACCCTGATACCGGGTGACTGTTTGAGGGCATCCATAAAGCCATGATGGCGTTCAATGGAAGGCGAAGAACCTTCCAGACCTTTTATCTCAAGAACATTTCCATGGCCTCCAAGTCGGGAAACAATATATTCACCCATAGTGCGCCCCATCTCGTAATTGTCGGCACTGATGAAGGCTGTGTGCTTCTCGGAACTGGTCTTGCGCTCGAAGACGATGACGGGAATGCCTTTATCGTAAGCACGGTCGATGGCTGGTGAAATGGTGGCCACCTGGTTTGGAGCCACAATAAGCAGGTCGATGTTCTTACTGACCAGGCTGTCAATTTGCTGAACTTGTCGTTCATCACTATCGTAGGCGGTGGCGAATATCAATTCCACATTTTCGTGGAAGTATGCTCCCATTCTCAGCTCTGCATTCTGCTTGTCTCGCCAGATGTCATCAGAGCATTGCGATACGCCAATGGTGTATGTCTTCCGGTCGGCGGTGCAGGCTGCAAGTACTGCCAGGGCAGCCAACAGGACAAGATAGGACGCGCAGCGGAGCGCCTGTAGGGCCTTGATTGCTTTGTTCATGGGGTTGGGTTGCTAGTTCTTGGGGTTGGAAACAGACGTTTTATTTTCTTGCGTTGCGTTGTGCTTCAATCTTGGCGATGAAACGGTCCAGCTCGGGCTGTTCCTTCTTCTCCTGTAACTTTTCCAGCAGGGGAGTGGGTATGAGCTCCTTGACGTACTTGATGGCGAGCTGCTTGAGGCGGGCGGCTCTGGACAGGGTGAAGGTGAACTTGGGCTGCGGCGTCAGCCAGTCATCACCATACTGGTGAGCCAGATAGGCTTCATACTCTCTGGGGGCCATATAGCTGTTGCCTAGGAACTCCATGGGGGCGACGTCGTAGAGAAACTTCTTCTCACAGATGTCCATGCAGCAGTGCATCAGGCTGGGGTCGTGTTTGTAGGGCGCAAAGAAATAGAGGTCAATGTATTCGCCTTTGCGAATGATGGATAGGAAACCACGCCGCTCGAAGCGTGCCAGTTCGAAGCCTGCGGCGCGCAGATCAAAGAGCATGTCAAGGAAGGCAGGCATGTCGCTCTTGAGCATGACCAGGTCGATGTCCTCGTCGTGAGTAATGAAATCGTGCTCACGGACAGCTCCCAGCAGGGTTCCGAAGAACAGGAGGAACTGCAGATGGTGCTGGCAGCATACGTGTTTCAGCAACTGCAGATTCTCATTGGCAATGGTCTTGTCAATTTGCTTGACTCCCTCAAAGATGGGGGTCGGCTTGTACTTGTAAACTCCTTTTGATGTCTTTATTTTCTTATACATGTTGGAATGGATAAGGGGGATTAGTGCAAGTGGCGTTTCAGGAACTGCTTCAGGCGGTAGGGGCACAGGCGCTTCATGACGGAACTGAAGGTGTTGTCAGCCCGGTAGAAACGCTTGTCGAAGCCATAGTCGGGCATGACATAGTCAGGATGCGTGAGGGGGAAGGCGAGCTGATGGCTCTGCATGTAGATGCCGGAATAGGAGGTATGGGTGGCGCCGGTATCGTTGCCAATGTTGGAGATGAGGTTGCACTGGGGGAAGATGCAAAGCTGATTCTGTGAGGCCAGCGAGAAATACCACTGCCAGTCCCAGGCACTGACATGGTTCTTGCGTATGGTGTCCACCTGAAACCGCCACCGGCCCGTCTCCTTGCCCAAATAGCCCCTGTTCAGGAAGACGTCTTGCTGGTGATGAGCCAGAAAGTCGAGTTGCAGCCTCATGTGCTGCCAGGCCCGTCGCCAGGTGGCCCATCCCCAGCAGGCGGCATAGCGGGAGAAGCAATAGGAGTACTTCATGGGGTAGGTGTCCACCTGGTTGGTGCCGGCAATCATGCCTATGCGCTGGTCGTCTTTGTAGCGTTGCAGCAGCTCGGCCACAAATGGGAAGAATGAGGCATCAGCCACGCAGTCGTCCTCAAGGATGATGCCGTATTCCTCGTTCTCAAAGAGCCAGCTGATGGCGGTGCTCACGCCATGCATGCAGCCCAGGTTGGAGGGCTGGAAGAGGGTGTGGACACTGCAGGGCCAGTCCACGCTGCTGACAATGGCCTGGCGGGTTTGCTCGACGGCTTCTGCCTCGCCGGCCACGCCGGCACGGGCTCCATCGCCAGCTATGTAGAGCTGGCTTGGCTGTATCTGACGGATGCGCTCAAAGGCCTGGAGGGCTGCGTCCTTGCGGCGGAAAATGATGAAAAGTATGGGAACGTCGTACATATATATACAGATAATGAAAAAAGAATGGAACTATTTGTATAACCCCCGCACCTTGTTGATATAGTAATAGAGGAAGGGGGTGTAGATGCGGATTTTGCGTACGAGCCAGCTGATGGGATAGCGCATAGGGAGATTGCGACGGACGAAGAGAAGATAGTCGCGGTCTGAATTGGTGAGTCGGCTGGCTTGACGTTGCCTGTCTGCAAGCGTCATGTTACGATACATCATGGCAGACTGCTGCTTGTTCTGATGATCATAGGCGCATGCTCCGCAGACGGAGGCAGTGACCAGCACGGGAACACCAGCGCGGCGGGCCTTCCAGCTGTAGTCATAATCGGCGCAGGAGTGGGTGAAGCCTGTATGGAAGATGCCCAGGGAGGAAACCACCTGCTGGGGGATGAGTAGGATGTTGGCATTGACCACATCGGCCTGCTGCGGGGAGCCTGTGGGCTGGAGGAGTATCTGGCGCCCCTTGGTCCAGTTGGCATATACTTCGCCACCATAGGTGATTTCCCCCTCGGCATCGGGCGAACAGGTGATGCCAGAGTAAATGCCTTGCCTGCCAAAAGTCTTCATACAGTATTGTTCTGTTTCAAACAGAATTTGGAACAGTTGGGGGAAAAAATAGGTGTCGTCATTGATGAGGAGGTAATAGTTCCATGACTCAGCTGAGTCAATGGCTTTCTGCCATGCCAGCCTCATCCCGCCTGCCCAGAACAGGCTGCCTGTTCCTTTCAGTATGCGAATGTCGGATGATGGGAAAGTAGCGTGTATGGCTTCTGCGGTCCCATCGGTGCATCCATCATCGGTGAGGAAAACAGCGAGACTGACATGCTCGTCAGGCTGGTGTGACGAATTGTAAGTCTGCTGTGCCATGAAAAGATGCTCAAGGCAGGCCAGGGTTTTCTGCCTGCGGTTGAACACGGTGAGGATGACTGCTATCTTTTTCATAGATATTTTTTGCAAAGGTACTATTTTTTTTGAAATAGTCAATACATTTTGTGATGAAACCTGCTCCTTTTTCATAAATAAGTTGTATCTTTGTACCCAAAACAATACTATGCCAAAATTACGTGTCCTGTTTGTTACGCACACCGTTGCTATGGCTGGAGCCAACCGGTCTATGCTGCAATTGATAACAGAATTAAGAGACGATTTTAATGTGGAACCAGTTGTACTTATGCCGAAAGTACCTGTTTATTATGCAAAATGGAATTTATTTAAAGCTTGTGAACAGCAAAATATAGAATGCCTCTCATATAGATTCTATTGGTTTAAAGACAAAAAAAGGTGGTTTTTATTCTTGTTATGTCTTACGAATCTTTTCCTGTTTCCCTATATCAGCTTTAAGATGCGAGGCAAACGATTTGATCTCATTCATTCCAATGGCAGTGTTTTTAGCCTTGGGGCATTTTTAAGTCGCATAAAGCGATGCCCCCATGTATGGCATCTAAGAGAATTTGGAAATCTGGATTATGACTTGGTTCCTCTAATGGGCAAAAGGTATGAACATTGGGTTTATAAGTATGGAGATGTATTTGTGGCTATATCCAAGGCAATAAAGACTTATTATTCAAATATGATACCATCATCGAAAATAGTTTTGGTTTATAATGGAATCCTTTTGCCTGATACTGTTGAGATTGCTATGCATCAGAACATGAAAGTGCAGTTTTGTATCGTAGGTTTGCTCACAGAGGCAAAGAACCAGCTTGAAGCTATTCATGCGGCAAATCTCTTAGTTAATGATTGGGGGATTACATCTTTCCATCTTTCACTAATTGGTTATGAAGATATACTATATAAAGAGAAAATTTGTTCCTGCATAAAAAAATATCGTTTAGAGAATTACATATCTCTTTTAGGAGAACGTGATAATGTTGGAATGTTGTTGGCCAACGAAGATGTGGGATTAATGTTGTCTCAAAATGAAGCTTTTGGGCGCGTAACAATTGAATATATGATGCATGGTCTTGCTGTCATAGCTTCTGACACTGGTGCAAATCCAGAAATATTGGAGAATGGCAAGATAGGTTATCTCTATCATCTAGGTGATTATCAGGACTTGGCTCAGAAAATGCGATTGCTTATAGAAAATAAAACAAAGATCATAGAGTTTTCTGAGAAAGGGAGAGCAAAGGCTTTGAATTGCTTCTCGTCAAAACAGAACACGCGAGGAATTTGGGATATTTATAAGCAGTTATTAGAGAAATTATAGCCAGGTCGCACCCGTGCCTTTTTCAAGACGTCTTGACTTCCTTACTTTTCCGTATTTGCCAATTAGTTGAGGAAGTGAAACCATAAAATGCTTAGGACTATTTTTAAAAATACGAAGATACCAGATGATTTGCTGTCCGAAACTTAAATTAATGTCTGTAGCTACAAGTAACATCTTTCGTAGGATATTGTTGCTATTAAACATTTGTAAGTTTCCATGAACTTGACGATCATGATACATGGTCGCTTGTGGGCAGACCATTATACCAATGTGGTGATAATAAAGCCTTCGAAAGTAATTTTCATCTTCACTGTAATGGAAAAAAAGAGGATTGAAACCTCCAATAGTCTTAATTATTGATATCGGAACAAACCAGCAAGCCGCGGGAATTACACAGCAAGTCTCACGGCTAGGTCCCGTGTAAATAGAATGAAGTTTACCTCTGATAAGAAAATCATCAAGCATGGAGTTATCACTAACAGCTAAACATTTCTTAAATGAATAGTCAAGTCTAGAGCCATCACCATTAAGATGAAGTGGAGAAAACAAATAATTGTTGCCACTATGAACAATCATTTTTTCTATAGCGTCGTGACCAATAGTGGCATCCTGATTTAATAGTAGTACATAGTCTGCATCGTGCTCCAACGCATAGCGCAGTCCGACGTTATTAGCTTGTCCAAAACCAAGGTTTTTATCTTGAGGTAGCCATATTGCTTCGGGGAAATGGGAAGGAACAAACTCTCTCGTCTCATCAGTAGAGCCATTGTCAATCACAATCGGAATAATGGAGACTGTGCTTTCTTGTAGACTCCTTAGGCTTTTCTCTATCCATGAGTTTCTCATGGCATTATATGTGACAATGACAGCGTATATTTTCATTTGTCAAATTTTGAATGCATATTTGAAAAAGTAACTGAATCCTAGAGTAAGAATAAGCGCGAGAGTCGAATAATGACCTGTAAAAGGCCATGCAAAAAGTGCCCTGTTAAAAAAGGCTATTAGCACAATTACGAAGAATACTCTATAGAATGGAATACTAAACCATGAAGATTTTATATATATTGTTCCTAATATCCAAAATAAAAGAAAGAAGATATAGCCAAACCATCCTAAATCTAAGTATAGTTCACCGCCAAAAGTGTCGAATACATTGACAAGTGCCGTTACTTGGGTATTGATTGCATCGTAATGTCCAGCCATGTCGTAGGGCATTCCTGTAGTAATCTTTGTATATAAAGGGAAAATTCTATCAAGTAATAAGGGGGAACTTCCACCCTTTTCAAACATAGTACAGAAATTGTTTATGTGTTGACCTGCGTATCCGTATAGAGAATCAAACGGGTCAGTATGGCTGTCGCTACCATCGAAACGGGCAAAAGTTATAGAAATGAATAAAAAGCCAATAAACCCGATAAGAATAATAAATGTGGCATTAATAGCACGTTTGGTACCTTTAGACAAATATTTGTAAAACAGACTATAAATCAAAAAGAAATCAAAAATCCAAAATATTATGGCAGCTCTTCCTGCCATTATAATTGCAAGAATGGCTTGGACAATAGATGCAATTAATATACCTGCTCTTAAGAACAATGGGCAATTCATGAATGCTTTCATGTAAAACCAGCAAAACAAAGCAAGGGTTGGTATAGGTGTAGAAATAAGAATCTGAGGAATAAGCAGAAAATAGTTGGCCTCACTATTTGCTCCGCCAGAGTTTAAATCATCATAATGATTGTTTCGTACATCGGCCAAATCCATAATCAGAGCAGCCTGTATATCAGAGATACTTGTGACTATCATGATGAAAGAAGATGTGGCCACAACAATAAAAACAATATACATTAATAAAGTCTTTATTCTTGGGTGTTCCTCCAATGTTAGTCTGGAAATGTAGTGTAAGGGTAAAAGTATGATTGTCCATTGTAGGCAGAACAACAGAAGTGTCGGCAGAGAAATATTGTTTTCATTGATACCGTAGTCGCCGTAAATATCATTTACATCAATCATTAATGCACAAAATGATATGGAGATAAGTAAGAGTGTTGCTGCCAAATCAACACCCCAGGTCTTATTTCGAATAAAGAAAACCACAAAGACACCTATAAAATATATAAAAGGTATTATTATCATTATATTATGGTGTTAATGTGTTTGTTTCTTAAATAAAGTAAGTATCATGACAATGTCTTTCCACCCAATAAGAATAGCCTTTGTCTGACAGATGAACAAATGTCGATAAGCAGGAATAACTGCATCAGCCAAATAGCCTGCTGCCACATTGCTTATGATGGCAACAACGGCAGCGGCCATAATACCATAACGGGGCAACAGAAGATAGTTGAGCACCACGCACACAATGCAGCCCATTCCATCACGAAACACAGCATAGCGCTGAAGTCCTTCCGTGACCAGCATGGCCCCGGCTGTATTTGACAAGGCAACGCTAGCTGCCTTGAATGCCATGACTTGCAACACGGCTACTGCAGGAAGATAAGCTTCCCCAAAAGTTATTAAGATGAGCCAATAGGCCACAAAGGAAGTCAGAAGCGCAGCCAGGAACGAAAGCCAGAGTGAACAATTCATAAACTGCTGGCCTTTCTTGATGTATTGCTCTTCATTCTCCTTACGAATGCGAACCAGCACGGGAGTGATGGTTTGCGAGAGGGTCATGGGGATGAACAAGAGAATTTCAACAAAGCGGGCAGCTACGGAAAAGAACCCCACTGACTCATTGTCAATCATTTGCCCAATCATGACTTGGTCTATACGCTGGTAGATGATAATGGCAGCGTTGGTCATTAGCAATGGGAATGATTCTTTTAGCAGCTTTCGGGCACATTTGCCGTTATAGCTCCAGAGCCTCATGCTTCCTACACGTTTCAGATAGGCCATGACATAGCCCGTGCCCAGTAGCACTAGGTCGAACATATAGGCAGTGATAAACCATATCAGGGGTGCATGTATAGCCAGCAGGAGGAACTTGATGAACAATCCTATGACGGTGCGGCTGATTTCAGCTTTCACCACGTATTCGTTCTCCACGATGGCCATGAAGTAGTTGCGAATGACTCCAAAGGCATTCAGCACGATGGTGAGCGAATAGATAGCAACCAAGAGTACTGTATAGCCATCTGCCTCCATGAGCCACGACGTTCCAATGCACAATAGCACGCACACGACTCCTAGAATCAGTTTCAACCAGAAAGCCGTGCCAATAATCTGCTCAACAGGCATGTCCTTCCGGGCTTCCTCCCTAATTTCAATGGCGTCAAGACCAAAGATGGCGAGCGTCTGGAAAAGAAACACGTAACTGATTACATAGTTCATGAGCCCGTATTGCTCCGGGCCAAGATAACGTGCTACGATAATGCCAACCAGCAGGCCACTTAGCAGTGTTACCACTTTTCCCACTACCGCCCAGAAGAGATTCTGAACGATGGCCTCTTTAGTTTGTGAGAGGTGAAGTCGGGATATGATGCTGTTGATAATTCCCATGTAAAAACGTAAATCAGAAAGTGAGATGCAGGTCTTTTCTCACCATCCAAAAAGCTTTGACAAAGAAAGCAAGGAACATCATTCCCAGCACGAAGATTACTCGCTTGGGGCCGGCAGGGCGCAGGGGGATGGAGGCTCCTTTGAGTAAAGTGAAGGCCGGTGTGCGTTCTTGCACTTTAGTCCTGGCTGCCTGTAGCTGTGTCATCAGCATGGAGTAGCTCTGGTATTTCAGGTTCATGTTATTCTCCAAGTCGTAAAGCTTTTGCTTGTAGCTCTCACTGACCACGTTCAGATTTGAATCAGAAGCTCTTCCGTATAGCTGGTAAGCAGTCTTGTATTCCTTCTGGGCGCTATCAACTAATTGGGTGTAGTATTCTACGTCAGCACGGGCTTTGTTGGTACGGTAGTGAGTGATAAAATCACGCAGCCTGACCGTGACGGAGTCGGCCAGGATTTTGCATACTCTGGGGTCTTGGTCCTTCACGTTAATGGTGATAACGCCAGTTTTCTTGTCTACGCTCAGGCTGATGTTGCCCTGTATTTTCTTGATGATGTTATTGTCTTTCTCCGAGAGGATATAGGGGTTGAACTCCGACTCAGCACCAGGAATGGTCTTTGGCTTGGATGAAGGCAGGATGGCATTGATGATTCCCGTCCACCAGGGCTTCTTCTGATGCTTCTTCAGATACTCAAAATAGTTGGTCTTGAGGTCTCTCTCCATGGTTTCCACCTCGATGGACGAGAGGTTCATGACAAACGCATTGTCTTCCATCAGGTCAGGATAGAGTAGGGGGTTGATGGCATCGCTAGTCTGCATGTCACCCAGGTCAATGCCGAAAGATGAGGCAATAGAGCCCAGCGTACCCCCACTCATAGAACCCTCTGTCTCGGGCGCCAGTTTCGCATCAGTCGCGTAGAATCGTGGAAGACTGAAGATGTAGATACACGACAGGACAAATACGATTCCCAAAGGCAGATAGAAAGACTTCTTGTTTGCCCTGATCTTCTTGGCAATCTCCCTGATATTGATGACTTCTATTTCTTTTTTCTCAGCCATGGCGTTCTCCTGTTATTTGAATATGTTAACAAGTGTGGCAATCATCGTCGCTATAGATGCTGTCGACGAGCCTATAGCCAGCATTTCTGCCGTGCTCATGCGCCGGCTTTGCTGCTTGGTAGGAACCACGATTTCACAGCCCGGTTTGGGCTTGTGCTTTCGGTCTGCTTTGGCCACATTACCATTCATATAGATAATGTATGTCTGTCGCTTGCGGGCATTCTCACCAAAGCCACCAGCCTGGTTGATGTAGTAGGCCAGATTCTCGCCTTCCACGAAGCTGGTTGTGTTGGGATACATCACCTCACCGTTAATCTTCACCGTACCAGAGTACTCAGGCACTATGATTCGGTCGCCTTCACGCAAAATGATGTCATCATCGCCTCCAGGGTTGGCCAGTGCCTTGTCAAGCTGGATACCTACCGGATAGGTGGCGCCCAGGTCGAGTTTCGATATGTCGATAGAGTCTTTGCCACCAGAGCGCTTGGCTGCTTTCTGCAGAGCCTCCTGGCGGGCCAGCTCCTCGGTGGTACGCTGGCGGATGAGTCGGGCACCAGCGGGATAAGCGGTCTTCGAGAGCCCGCCGGCTTTCTTGATCATCTCACTCAAGCGCTCGCTCTTCTTGGTCAGGGTGTAAGTACCTTCAAACAGCACCTCGCCTTCCACGTAGACATTCTGTTGTGGTGAATAGCCAGGACTTTTGCGTACATAGACCTCATCAAAGGGCTCCAGATGGAAGGCTTGCTCACCGTCCACGACGAAGCCGTCCTTGATGGAGAAGCTGAAGTAGCGTGCCAGCGTGTCTTGTGATTCCGTGGCATAGGGATTGGAGATGCGTCGGGCAACGTCGACTTTCACCATTGAGGCGGCATCGGTCAGTCCGCCTGCCTGGAGGATAAAGTCTTCGATAGTCTCATTCGAGGCATATTTGTAGATTCCCGGGTATTGCACTTCTCCGTGAATGGTCAGCGTAGGCATCTCAATGGATTCCTTTTTGCTTGGAATCCACAGCACGTCCTCATTGCGCAAGGGTACATCGGCCACCCTGCCTTCCAAGATGCCTGCAATGTCAACAGAAAGCACTTCCAGCGTTCTGTCAGCTTTCATCCTGTGCATGACGCCGCGGCTCGTAAATGCTTCCTCAGTCAGACTGTCAGCGGCCAGTATCAGTTGACGTACCGTAGTAATGTTTGTCCCTATCTCAAAAGTTCCCGGGTGGAACACAGCGCCTTTCACCTCAGCCATGTTCTGGTAGCGGGCCACGATAGAGTCAACCCACAACGAGTCGCCATCGGCCATGTAGAAGTTGGAGAAGTCAAACTCGTCAACGGTGTGTACGGAATACAAGGCCCCCGATTTGCGGGTTACACGAACCGATTTCTTATGGGCATCACTGGCAAATCCGCCTGTGTACTTGAGCAATGATTTCAGCGTCTCGCCGCTTTTCATCTCATAGAACATCGGGCGTTTCACACGGCCGGTAGCGTTGACCAGACAGTCGTAAGGCCCGACGATGATGACGTCGTTATCAGTCAGTTTTACGTTGCCTGTGGCCTTTCCGTTGAGGATATAGTCATACACGTCAACCGTTGAGACGAGTCGGTTGTTGCGATAGACATTGATGCTTCTGAGCGTACCAATATCGTTGACGCCTCCTGCCATGTAGAGTGCATTGAACACTGTCGAGAAAGCTGAGAGGGTATAAGTGCCAGGATAGTTCACTTCACCCATCACATTGACCAGTATGGTGCGAGTCTGACCGACGGAGAGTCTGATCTGGCTGTCAGCATAGCGGGGACCGACCTGTGCTCTCAGCCGGGCGTTTGCCTGCTCAACGGTAAGTCCGCTCAATTGTACGGGGCCTACGCCGTCAATAGTGACAAATCCGTCGGGTGAGATGGTGGCATCGATGCTTTCCTGCGATGCGCCGTAAATTTCGATGGCAACAGCATCGCCAGGGCCCAGCCTGTAGTCGGCGGGTGTGGCTATATTCATGTTGGGCTCAAAGCTGAGTGCCTCGTTGTTGAAGATGTCGTGACCGAATATCTTGTTCTTTTCATTCGCCTCACGTTCCAGGAATTGTTCCAGCAGGGCAATCGAGTCAATAGGCATCAGTCCGCCCAGTTCGGCTTGCATCTGTAGGTAATCAGGGTCGTTCTCGTCGTAGGTCGACTTGTTGTTCAATTGGCCTCTGCGTATCATCTGGCTTCCCTTCTGGTCAGTAATGGGCATCCCTGTCGTGTTGCGTCTTTGCTGACCATTATTGGTCCTCAGCCGATTTTCCGGGCTGTTCAGGGCCTCGTCGGCCACCGTTCCCATGCCCGTCTGTTTTATCTGACGTTCATACTTGCGCTTCACACGCTGGATTTGCTGAATGTCAACTCCACGCTGTAGCAGCTTCGTGATAATCTCCTGCTGAGAGGTCCCTTTCTCGTTCTCCTCCATGATGAAGGTAACAAGTTGCTGGTCGGTCAAAGTCGACTGGGCCATCACCCATGTTGCCGAGAATAGTGCAATGGCTATTGACAGTAGACGTCTTTTCATTTCCATTTTATTACTTATAATCTATTTATATAAACTCTAAAGAGCATGAATTATTGCAAAGATTTTGCAAAAGTACAAAAAATTCTCGGAAAAAACTTTGTAGAGGGGAAAAAAGTTGCTATCTTTGCAACGCAAATGTGAAGATAGCGATTTTCATTGCGCAAATCATCGGCCAGAAGAACCGATTCTACTCAATGGGGTTGACTGGATTTGACGGCGAGATGAGATGGTGTGTAAGCACGCGGAGCTGGTCTATGGGAGGCTCCTGAATCTCTTCTGTAGGAAAATTAATTGGCAACAACGAGTATGCTCTCGCTGCTTAATCGAAGTATAGTAGATTACTAGCTTAATTTCTTCACAAGGTGAGGAAACGAGACGTCGCTCCAAGGATGTGGTTCCGAATCTGAGGGTTCAGCGGCGCAGGTTAAATCGGAAATAGTCTCGGCAGGCTCCGATGTCGTGATGAAAATTTAGGAGATAAGGCATTGGTTGGTGGTCCAGGTCTTGCTAATGCTCGAAAATGAAGTCTGGAATAAGCGTGTAGAAAGCACATGGTTTCCTCGTGCGGACGAGGGTTCGACTCCCTCCAGCTCCACTGACGTTACGCCCTCGTGAGGTCTCGCCCTCGTGAGGGTTCTTTTAGTCGCTACGCTTTGTAAAAGACAACTCAGCGTCCCAGCGTCCCGCGTCCCGCGTCCCATTAAGCAGGTTGCAAGGGTGGGGGATATAAAGGATTATATAGAGTAAAATTCAATTTCCCCCTTTATCAATATACTGAAACCTCCTTAATGGGACGATGGGACGCGGGACGCTGGGACGTTTTGGAAACGTTGTGTCTTTTCATCTGAGAACATGTGACGATGTGACGAGGGAATGCATGTCAATGTCAAATTGTTGATCTACAGTTTGGCTGGGCTCAAGAATATGTGTGACTCCGCAAAATGTGCTGTTTCCAAGATAAAAAACACTCCTGGTGGGGTCTTTAACAGATTTTCACGTTGCACGAGCATCGCAATTTGGTTTCTGCCTCAAAAAGTTGTACCTTTGCCGGTGCATTTGAGATGCGTCAGTAACCGTCAATCGCGAACGACAAGAGAGAGTTAATCCACACAGGAGTACAAACAAAGTAGAACGGCTATGAGTATTTACTGGGAGAGTATAACTTCGCAGACTAAACACGAATCGGTCATTAAAAATGAAAAAATCTGTCAAAAAAACTGCACCTGGAAGTGAATATATGTTATTTGGGAAATTATCTAATGAAAAATGAGTAATTTTGTAGCCAATTTGAAATACTTGATGACTTCAGATACAGATGAATTAAAAGAAACAAATAAAAGCACGTTATGAGGAATTTTACCTGGTCAATTGTCTTTGCAATCTTGCTTTTGTGTTCATGCAGTAGGAATAAGGCTGCTGAGAGTTCCGCTGGTCCGGATGTGTCGCAGACTTCACAAACGGAAATGCCAGACACAATGAAAGCCGTGAATAAGATAACGGCAGAAATGGCCTACGAAGGAGTGAACAACTATTGCCATAGTGAGTATGACTGGAGCACGCATTCTTCCATGATGTATGTGGAGATGGGCGATGAAACGGAAACGGAATACAAAGTGATATTCCGTAGCTATACAGGTGCATTCATCTATTTCTATGTGGGGAAGACAAGTGGAACTACAAGAATGGTTGAGTACGTTCCAAGTCTTGACATTGAAAACGAGGCAGGAACCATCAACCTGTTCGATTATCTGGAGAAGGACTGAGAGCGTAATAGCCTGTAAGAGGAAATAACGAAAGAGTAATGAAGGTGTGTTGCACATCAGGAAGAAAATAGGTACGAGAATATGAAGATAATAGACGAACAACTGATTAGCGGTGTGGTGGAGCAGGCAAAGAAGTCGCCAAGGCTGAGAATGAACTACAACTTTCATCAGAGCCTTCAGGACAAGTGCCACCGCTTTCTGAATGCCCTGGAGCCGGGCACTCAGATACCAGTACACCATCATCCCACTAAAGACGAGACTTTCGTCATATTGAAAGGCAGGGTCAGGGTGTCAACCTATAATGATGACGGCGAGCTCCTGGAGTCATGTGTGATCAGTCAGGAGAGCGGAGTCTACGGTGTTGACATTCCCAAGAACGTTTGGCACGGCCTTGAATGCCTGGAACCCAGTGTGCTCCTGGAATGCAAAGAGGGACCGTTTGTTGAGCATGAAGTTGATGGGATACTGGAAATCAGGAAGTGAGTAGGATAGGGCGTATATAAAGAATAGAACGATGTTACACCATATCGCAGAATTCACGGCGTGGCCGATACTGACTGGCATTTTCATAGGCTATATAGCAAACCGCCTTATGAGTGGTGAGGGCAAGGGGTGCTGCATGAACCTTTTCATCGGCATTGTTGGCAGCTATGCCGGTGCGTTCATCAGTCACCTTCTGGACATACAGCTGCTTGGCAAGGGCTTCCTCACTAACTTCGTGTTTTGTGTGGCCGGGGCCGTCACGGTATTGTGGATCTGGAAGAAGCTGTTTGGCTAATCATGAACAGAACTGTCAGAGAAGCAAAACCTACCGACATGGCCGACATCATGAAGGTCATGGATGCCGCAAAGAAGATTATGCGGCAGTCAGGGAATATGCACCAATGGGGAGAGGGCTATCCTTCAGAGGCTGTCATCAGGGCTGACATGGAAAAGGGCGGTGGCTTCGTGGTTGTTGATGATGGGAAAATAGTGGGGTACTTCGCTTTCCTTCAGTCGCCAGAGCCCACTTACGCCATGATATATGAAGGTGAGTGGCTTGATGATGTGCAGCCCTATCATGTGGTCCATCGAATAGCCAGCTATCCTGATGCTCACGGCATCTTCAGCTGCATGATGGACTACGGCTTCTCACATGATTCCAATATCCGCATTGACACTCATCGTGACAACAAGATCATGCAACATCTTGTCACCAGCCACGGCTTCTCCTATTGCGGCATTATCTACCTTGCCAATGGGGATGAGCGCTTAGCTTATCAGAAAACGGTCAGTCGACAGAGCGAAGCTTAATCATCCATAGCCCAAACACGTTCACTGATTCTGCTTGGTAAAGATAAGCGACATCGACTCGGGGTCAAGTGGGCTGATATCCAACAGGTTAAGTGACTTCACCATGTGTAGCGTCCCTTGCTTATATGCCTTGAAGTGTGGTGTGGTCAGGTGATACTGGTAAGCCTCTTGATTGCGGTATATCTCCACAATACGGAATTTGGATTCATCATCTTTCACCTGGTTGGGGAAGATACAGATGACTCCGGGCTCTTTCCTGACGGACTCGGCCCCCACGTTCCTTGCTGCCATCAGATAATCTTTCAGATACTCTGGATAGACCTCGATTTCTGCTATCCTTACTATCATCTTCTTTTGCGCTAGCTGTGGCATTATCTCCTGTTCAAAGATGCCACGCTCCACTATCCTGTAATGTGGACGATAGGCCTCTCTGTATTCAGGCGAGTGGCTGATGGCGTATTTGCCCACTGACAGGATGCTGTCAATGAAAGCCTTGTCGCTTTCATAATGGGGGAGGTGGAGGCTCATCTGGTCAATAGTGCCAATGATCATGTGCCATCGGTCACTCCACGATTTTATGCTAGGGCGATTCTTGCCGTTCTTGTCCGTGGCGCTACGAATGAAAGCATCAAGCAGTTGCTCCTTGGTGATGACACCCTCCTTGACAATCCTCATGCTGACACGATAATAATTGCTGTCAATCCCGCACGGCTCGTAGTTCCAAGGCATCAGGTCGTACAAAGACGTCATGTTCAGTTCTTCATCAAGAAACTTCTCTACGGCCTGTCTGTCCGTAACGAGATGCTCAGCTCCCATATAATCTTGGAAACACGACTTGTATATGTCAAGCAATCTGGATTTCGGATAGTCCCGCATCAGTTTGTTGACGAATCCTTGAGTGTCCTGGGCAGACGCCGTGATAGTCGTTAACATGATGACGACTATGGTAAGCATTTTTTTCATCGCGTCAGGTGTCTTTTAGGGGATGTTCTCCTCATTTGTTGGCTTTAATGAAAAAGGCATCCACTTATAGAATGCCTTTTGTGATGATACTGTTAATTTTCGCTTTAGGGTGCAATGGGTAACATGCTGTCCCTGAGATATGTTAGAACTTGTAGCGCAAACCGATAAGGCCGATGCCCTGTTCGCCTGTACCCAGTTCAACAAAACCGCGTAGCCGCTGACTGCCAAACTCAAGGCCAATCAATGATACCTGCCAGTTCACGTGTAGTTCGTCGTCAGAATTGTCTTTATATCTCGAATCATCGTTGTAATCAGTCCTCTCGCTTCTGAGCGTAGCACCAATGGCGAGCTTTGAGTAGGCACCGAAATACTTTTTACGGAACCAGTCGAACTTCACGGCAGGCATCAGGGTGGTATAGCTGTTCTTTATTTCTCCGTCCTTGCCGTTCTTCTTGCCTGACAAGTAGAAGTCCTGGCTCATCTGTCCATAGGCTAGAATGCCGCCCACTGCTAGCCACGAATTCATGTGGTAGAAGTACTCTGCTGAGACAGGGCCGAAGAACGATTCATCGCCGACAGTCACACCCACTATAGCAATGCCAAGTGTCTCAAAGGCACTGATAATGTCTGAGTTCGAACCACCGCCTAAGCTGATTGCCACTTCGTTCTTGTAGTCCTCATAAGCGTTTTGAGCGTTCACCGTCATTGTTGACATCATAATGGCTAAAGCCATCAACATGATCTTTCCAGGTATTCCTTTCATCATTTTTTTATAATACTAGTATTAATTATTATTTTAAAAGATATATTAACATTTTAATTTGAATGCAAAGGTACACAAAATCAACGAAACAATTGCATGTTTTGCCGAAAAATCTTTATTTTTTGTATTATTAGTCTCTTAATTACGCTTTTTTTTTGTACTTTTGTGCAGAATTATTTGTTAAGACTATGATGATGGACAGGGACATGAGAACTTGGAAACGAATGAGAGGGCTGATAGGTGCATTGTTGCTGTTGGTACAGATGGTGACGGTGCAGGGGGTAATGGCGCAGGCGGGGCTGAAGAACGGCGACACCGCCTTTGCCGATGCCCAGTGGATAGCGATGGATGCTGACTCGACCATACTTTTTCCTCATGTTCATCTGTTGAAGGCGAAATCGACTGATGGCCAGTCGCTGAAACAATACAGGTTGCCCGTGCTCAGCAAAACGGTGAGGCTGAGTGGAGGGGTGAGTCGCGCCTGGGCCGACATTTGCGGACTGGGGCAGTATGAGCTGTTCCTGAACGGTGAGAAGATGGGCAACCAGTTCCTGGCGCCAGGCTGGACCATGTACAACAAGGAGTTGCTTTACAATGAGCTGGACGTCACCGATGCCGTCAGACGTGCCCCGCAGGGGGTGCTCGATATCCGTGTCATGCTGGGTGGGGGCATGTATGACATCCCTCTGCGTGGCTATCATAAAATGGCAGGCTCGTGTGGCGCTCCCAAGTTGCTGTTTTGCCTGCACATAGCCTATGCCGACGGGCGTGAGCAGACTCTGGTGAGCGATGCCTCGTGGATGGCGCAGCCCAGTCCTGTCCGTCATGCCAGCATCTACTCCGGTGAGTGGCACGATGCCACGGCAAGCGAGCCTCTACGGCCTGTCGTGCTGACGCGCCCGCACTGGGATGTCCCCCTGGTGCTCCAGCAGGAAGGCACGCAGGTCAGGGTGCATCAGCAGCTGCCCTCCCGTCAGCTGAACGATAGTCTTTACGACATGCAGCAGAATGCATCGGGCATTGTCAGCATCCGTGTGAGGGGAGAGCGGGGTAGGAGCATCACCCTGCGCCCCGCGGAGGTGCTGAAGGATGGCCGAATCTTGCAGCGGTGTATGCCTGGCTATGAATGGAAGTACACCCTGCGTGGAGATGCCGATGGCGAGTCGTGGCAGCCGCAGTTCAGCTATACGGGCTTCCGCTACGTGGAAGTGAAAGCCGACCCTGGCGTGGAACTGCTCAGCCTCAAGGCGCTCCATACCAGTACCGATGCTCCTGAGGTGGGCTCCTTTGAGTGCTCCGACACGCTGTTCAATCGTATCCATGCACTGATTGACTGGGCCATTCGCAGCAACCTGGTCAGCATCACCACTGACTGCCCCACACGCGAGAAACTGGGATGGCAGGAGCAGAACCACCTGATGGCCTACTCCATGATGTACCGCTATGACATGCGGGCGCTGATGAACAAGATAGCCGACGATATGGCCGACTCGCAGCATGCTGATGGTGCCATCCCCACCATAGCCCCTGAGTACACGTCGTTTGGAGAGGGCAGTGGCTTCGACGACACCCCCGAGTGGGGCGCCTCGTTCATCCTCTGCCCCTGGTACACCTATTTATGGTATGGTGACGACTCGGCCATGCGGAAACACTATGAGGCCATGTGCCGCTATGTGGACTATCTGGATCGTCGGTGCCAGGACGGTATCCTGGACTATGGGCTGGGCGACTGGTATGATGTGGGGCCTGAGCGCCCCGGCTTTGCCCAGCTGACCAGTGTGGCCCTCTCTGCCACGGCCATGTTCTACTATGATCTCACGGTGATGCGCCTGGTGGCCTTGCATCTTCATCATCAGGCTGATGCCGACCGCTTCCAGCAAATGGCGCTACGGGTGAAGCTGGCGTTCAACAGTCGTTTCTACACCGGCGGCTCCACCGTCTACGAGCGTGGTAGCCAGACGGCACTGGCCATGGCGCTCTACATGGGGCTGACCACCGATGACACCCACCAGGCTACGCTCGATGCGTTGGTGCATGAGATAGAGCAGCGTGGCTACGCCCTGACGGCAGGCGACGTGGGCTTCCGCTACGTTGTCCAGGCACTGCAGCAAGGTGGCCGTAGCGATGTGGTCTACCTGATGAACCGCTCTGACAGCATACCCGGCTATGCCTATCAGCTGCGCCAGGGAGCGACGGCGCTGACCGAGAGCTGGCAGGCGTATGACAACGTTTCAAACAACCACCTCATGCTGGGCCACCTCATGGAGTGGCTCTATGGTTCGCTGGGCGGTATTTCGTTCCAGCCTCGGGCCGATGATGGTGGAGGCTCAGCCTGGCGCCATGTCCTGATAGCCCCGCAGATGGTGGGCGACGTCACCTGGGCACGGACATCGTTGCGCACTCCGCTGGGCGACGTGAAGTGTCACTGGACACATACGCCTGGCGAAAAGGACGACTGGACCATCAGTGTCACCATCCCCTCCGGGGCCGACGCCGAGGTGCACATGCCCGATGGCCGTTCTGTCCATGTTGCGTCAGGTCAGCCCCTTTTCTCGGCAGCGTCTCTTCC
>CAMNJH010000021.1 GCA_946541275.1 uncultured Prevotellaceae bacterium | reverse complement strand
GAAGACGGTGCGCTGGAAGAACTCGTTCTGGTTGCGGCCCTGGAAGTTCATGCCGTAGTCGTCGCCGCACATCTCGGGATTGTTCTCTACGTCCTTCCATCTGCGTAGGTCGTACCAGCGGTTGTTCTCGCAGCACAGCTCCACGCGGCGCTCCATGCGCACCACGCGGCGCACGTCGGCCTGCGTGTTCTGAATCTGTATGTAGTTGGGATCATCAGCGCTGACGGCATCGAACGTGTACTGGCGGACGCCGGCACGCTGGCGAATCAGGTTCAGGTACTTCAGCGACTGCTGGCGATGGCTGGCATCGTCATAGGCTTCGTTGGCTGCCTCAGCATAGTCGAGGTAGGTGAAAGCCAGACGGTAGCTGAAGGCCTGGCGGTCGGTAATGGCACCTGTGAGGTAGTTGTCGAGCACATTCAGGCCCTTGCGTGCCAGATAGCCGTTCTGCGGGGCATCGTGGGGTGAGCTGGACTGCACGTTGTCGCGGCCGTTGTAGAAGAAATTGTACTTGCGCTTGCCCACGGCCAGCCAGGAGCCATGGAAGCTGACGGCATTGTAGAAGCGGGGCTCGCGGTTACAGTACATGTTGTAGGTGCCGCGGGCTGTGACCTCGCCACTCTCGCCAGTGCCATACTCCCATGTGGTGACGTCGCTGCGGTTGTCAATGGCGGTGGAGAATCCGTCCTCCACATAGCCCGAGTTCGGGTCGCTGATGGGCAGTCCGTTCTTGGTGAAGAAGGCATCCACCAGGCTCTGGTAGACTCCCAGTCCGTTGCCGCCGCCGTACTCACGCACAGAGGTGACGCGCAGGTAGGTGTCACGATAGCTGTTGCCCTTGGTGACGGGGAACGTGATTTCATGGTTGCCCTCGCTCCAGCGCTTGATGTGCACATTGTAGGTTGACATGAAGGGGTCGATGCCGCCGTTGGGGCCTGCCTCGGTGTAGAGGGCATAGCCGGCCTGTTCGGCCTCGTCAATGCAGAGCTTGCAGGCCTCAGCGGCTTTCACCCATTTCTGTGGGTCGTAGACGGGGTTGAAAATCTGTTCGCCCTTGTCGTTGACATAATCGGTGTACCATGGGTTGCCGTTCACCAGCGGGCTGGCGGCGAAGAGGAGCATGCGGGCACGCACGGTGAGCGCCATGATGCGGTTGATGCGTCCGTACTTGGAGGGATCGTCGTAGACGGCGGGCAGGGCCATGGCAGCTTCGAGCATCTCCTTGTCGCAGTAGTCCACCACGTCGTCAAACTTCGACTGGCCCACCATCAGCTCTGACAGGGTGAAGTCGGTAGGAGCTATGTAATCGGGCTTGAAGGGAATGCCGCCGTAGTTCTCGGCCATCTGCCACCATCCATAGGCGCAGAGGAACTTCACCTCGTTTTTCATGTTGTCAATTTCCGACTGCGGAAGGTCGTGGTCGGGCATGGCCTTCACCATATTGCGGAAGATGTAGCCATGGCGAATGTAGCGGGGCATCATGTGCCAGAGGTTGCCGCCCCAGGTAGAGTTGATGGTCCACTGGCCCAGAATCTTAGGGATGACACCACCCCAGTCCCACTGCTGCCAGCGTGCGGAGGGCGTGAGGTCGTCGGCAAAGACCTCATAGCCGTCGGAGGTCAGCGCCCACTTGTCGGGGGTATGTATGATGTTATAGACATAGCTGAGCCAGGAGTACACCTTGTCGCGGTTGTCGAACACCATCTCTGTGGTGAGCTCGGTGTCGGGCTCTTTGTCCAGATAGTCGCTGCAGGAGGTGAATCCTATTCCTACCAGGGCAGGGATGCCACTGAGCCATAAAAGCGATGACACGGCTGTTTTCTGTATCTTATATATTGTCTTCATAACGTTATCTGATTTGATTCGTTTGTATATGATTTTTGTCTAACTCTTCACTGCTGTCTTTTAGAAGTTCACGTCAATGCCGAACATCAGAGAGCGGTTCATGGGGTACTTCAGACCGTCGTTGGTGCCAAGTTCGGGATCCCACAGCTTGAACGACGTCAGGCAGAAGAGGTTGTTGCCGCTGACGAACACACGGCAGCTCTTCACATAGAGCGACTGGAGCCAGTCCTTGGGGAGCGTATAGCCCACCTCGATGGTCTTGCAGCGCAGGAAGCTCATGTTCTTCTTCCACCAAGTGGAGGCTCGATAGTTGTTCACATTGGGGCCGTAGCTCAGTCGGGGCCAGAAGGCATAGGGGTCCTGGTTGTCGTCAGTCCAGCGGTCGTCAATGTTGGTGGCGTAGGCGTTACCCTCGGTGGTGGTGCCGCCGCCCGGCAGGAAGTAAGGCTGCCGACCGATGACGCGATACATGTCGGCTGAGCCCTGGAAGAAGAAATTGAAGTCAATGTTCTTGTAGCTCACCACTCCGCCAAAACCATAGACGATGCGGGGGTCTTCTGTGCCGCCGATGAAGCCTTCGTCCTTCTCGTCAATCACTTTGTCACCGTTCACATCCACGTACTTGATGTCGCCGGGATGGAGTGTCACGGCGCCGACGCCCTCCTGCGTGGGGATACCGTCCTTCAGTGTGCCGTCGGCATTGAAATCCTCAGGCATGAACAGGCGTTCGGCGGTGAGGCCCCAGAGTTCGTTCATGGAACGGCCGGTGGCTGAGCGGTGAGTGCCCTTCAGTGCATCGGGCTCGTCCTTTTCGTCGACGCGGTTCTTGGCATAGGTGAAATTGCCGTAGGCAGAGGTGAACCAGTCCTTGTTCCACTGCTTGTGCAAGTTGAGCGTCATCTCCACACCCTGATTGTGCACCTTGCCGAAGTTGGCCCAGGGAGCCTGCACGAAGCCACTCTGCGTGGGTACGATGGTACGCTGCATGAAGATGTTCTTACGGTCCTCACGGAAGATGTCGAAATTGATGTCGACCAGGTTCCACATGCCTAGCTCAAAGCCCAGGTTCTTCTTGGTGACGGTTTCCCACGTCAGGTTGTTCACGCCGATGTCGCCCTCGGTGATACCGCTGTAAGAGCGCTGTCCGGTGGTGCCCCAGGTGTAGCCTTCCTGACCTGTGTAGAGGGTGCCCAGATAGGCGAAGCGGCGGCCACCGATGTTGTCGTCGCCGGCCTGACCGATGCTGGCGCGGAACTTAATCTTGTTGAAGGTCTTTTTCATGGGTTCCATCCAGGGTTCCTCGCTCATCAGCCAGCCGATGGCAAACGAGGGGAAGAAGCCGAAGCGCTTGCCCTTGGCAAAGTTCTCAGAGCCGTTGTAGCCGAAGTTGAACTCAGCCACATAGCGGTTGTCGTAGGTGGCCGAGAGGCGGCCGGCCATGCCCTGCTTGCGGTAGTCCTGAATGCTGCCGTCGTCGTAAGCCTGCTGGTTGTAGAGCAGCAGAGCGTCCACATCCATCTTGCCAAAGCGGTTGCTGTACATCAGGTCAGCCTCGAAATAAACACGGGTGTTGCCATATTCGGTGCCCTGTTCAAAGCCCATCGACTCATCGCCCGTCTCGAACTGGCTGTAAATCAGGTTGCCCTCTTCATCTCGCCCTGTGGCGGGGAACACGGTGCCGGGATTGGCAGTGCGGCTGCGGCGGCTGCGGTTCCAGCGGTCAAAGCTGAACAGGGCCTTGGCTTTCAGGCAGGGCAGCAGCGCCTTCAGGTCCTGCTCCACGCTGAACAGCGTCTGGATTTTCGACGAGGTGGTGAAGTCGTAGCCCTGCTGGGTCACGGTCTGCCAGGGGTTGGCGCGGTTTGATATCTTGGGAATGGCCCCGTCGCTATAGCGGGCAGGGTGCACGAAGGGCAGTGTGCGGAAGGCCTGGCCAAAGGCATCGTCAGTGTTGCAGCGCTGCTTCTTGAAGCGGTTCAGATAGCCACCAATGTTGGCGCGCAGCAGGGTGGTCTTCGTCACGTCCATATCAATATTTGTGCGCAGGTTGAACTGCTGGTTGTTGGTGGCATTGTCCACCAGCAGGTTCTTGTCCTGCTCCAGAATGCCACCCTCCTTGAAGTAGCTGGCCACAATGCTGTAGCGCAGGAAGTCGGAACCACCGCTGATGTCTATGTTCCCGCGGGTGGTGTAGGCATAGTCCTTGGTGATGGCGTCCACCCAGTTCACGTTGGGATAGAGGTCGGGGTCGTAGCCTGAGCGCGTGCGGTCAATTTGCTGCTGTGTGAAAGGCAGTGCGGTGCCGTCCTGGGCAGCCAGCTGGTTGAGCAGCGTCATGTAGTCAGGTGCGTTCAGGAACTCAGGGAGCTGGGTAGGCTCGTTGATAGAATGCTCTACGTGGAAGTTCACCTGCGGAGCGCCAATCTTGCCTCGTTTGGTAGTGATGACGATGACACCGTTGGCACCGCGCACACCATACATGGCCGAGGCCGATGCATCCTTCAGCACGGAGAACGATTCAATCTCGGCCACGTCCACATTGTCCAAGTCGCGCTCCACGCCGTCCACCAGGATGAGGGGCTTGTTGCTGCCCGAGAAGGTGGAGATACCGCGAATCCAGAAGTTTGAGTCGTCATAGCCTGGCTCACCAGAGCGCTGGATGCCGATGATGCCCGACAGTTTGCCTGCCAGGTTATTAGATAATGTACGTGTAGTACCGAATTGCAGTTCGGCGGGTTTGATGGTCTCGATAGAGCCGATGATAGAGGCTTTCTTCTGTGAGCTATAGCCCGTTACCACCACTTCATTGAACTCGTTGGCGGCTTCCTCCATCTGCACATTGATCAGTTTGGCACCGTTCAGCTTCACCGTCTTCTTCTGGAAGCCCATGTAGGTGAATTCCAACTCGGTGCTGCTCTTTGCCGGAGCCATGATTTTGAACATACCGTCAGCGTCAGTGATGGCGCGCACGTTGGTGCCTACTACGGTCACGGTGACGCCTATCATGGGCATCTTGTCCTGGTCGGTCACCAATCCCGTTACTTGACTCTCGCTTTGCTGCACTGCTGCCAGAACGGGGCTGATGACTGGCGCAGCAAAAAACATTGTCAGCGTGCTCAGCGCAATGAGACTGGCAGGCAATGCTCTTTGGAAACGTTTTGAAAAGTGTTGCTTAGTCATATCGTTATTGATTATAATATATTGTTCTTTTTAGGTAGCCCACAGCATGGGGAAGGTTTTCTTGCTGCAAAGTTAGGCAATTTGCACCGAACGGGCATGGAGAAAACGATTTGTATAAGTTTTCTTGGACTATACAAATCTTAACCATGCTGTATATCAGCGTGTTGCACGTTTTGAAAACTTAAAATGTATAATGGGAATATTGAACGTTTCCGACTTGAAAAGCGGTCTTATGAGGCTGAAATAGGGGCTTTCGTGCGCTGATAAATGGCCTGTGAAACTAGTCCAACGCGCGCGCGTTAAAGCGAAATAAAGTGCTACAAGTGCTACTGGCCTTGTAACCGGTTGATTACTTGCTGTTTATGGGTGCACGAACGGTTTTGGAAAGTGCTACTGAAGTGCTACCGATTGTGCTACCGTTTTTCTTCACCAAAAGGAGCACGGGATTTTTCAAAAAGTCAACGAGATTTTCCAAAAAGGCGTTGACTTTTTTGAAAAAGACAACGCCCTTTGGGGGATGGTCGGGTGGGGGTGAGCTGGTAGCACCAGTAGCATTTTCGGTAGCACTATTTTTGGGGAAAGATGCACCCGTAAGTGCTAGTGGTTCAATTGGTTAGAGGCTCTGGTAGCACTTGTAGCACCATTTTTCACCCTTATTTACGCGCGCGCGTAGCAACTATTTATTTCCCCATGAGGAATCCGCTGGTGCGTTGAGGTGAATAGAGTTCCCAGAGCGAAGCCACGGTCCAGCCGGGTGCGAAGATGTCGTTATAGAAGCCCTTACCGTTGCGGCCGTAGTCCCAGTTGGTGTGCTGCACCACTTCTGGATTGAAGCCAGGCACGCCAATGCCGCAGAGGCGCTTCTCCGTGGGCAACAGTTGGTTGAGCGATGAGAAAATGACATCGTGAATTTGCTGGAAGCGCTTGTTGCCCGTCTGCTGGGCCAGCCACTGCACGATGTGGGGCAGCTCGAAGACGAAAACGTCGATGTGATTGTTCTCCACCGATACATTTCCCCAGCCACGACTCTTGAACCCCAGGTCGCCCAGCATCTGTCCCTGGGCAAAAGGCACGTCCCAAAGGTAGTACCATGACAGGGCGAAGTAGGTGGCTTTCTGGCAGAGGTCTATGTAGTGCTGGCGTTCCTGCTTTTTGGTCATCATGGCCAGATAGTAGGTGGCGGTAACGGCACTGATGGCTGCCTCCTTGTCTTCGCAGTTCGCGTCGAGGGTCGAGGAGAAGTAGTCGCTCTTCGAGATAATCTCGCGTTCCAGATAGTCCACGGTGCGCTTGGCTGCCTGCAGGTAGCGTTTATCGCCAAAGTATTTATAGCCCATCACCAGCGTTGAGGTGGCCGAGGGGGTGGAACCGCCAGAGGCGTCCACGTCGCTGTGGTCGTCGCGGTACTTGCGGGGGAACTGCCCGTTCTCCTTCTGCAAGGTGAGCATGCCGTTCAGCAGCGTGCGTATCTTCTGTTCCCACTCGGGGTGCTTGCGGCCATGCTGTTTCTCGTAGGCCAGATAGTGGAGCACGGCGTAGACGGCTTCCGACTGCTGGCGGATGCTGTGTATGCAGTCGGCGTCGGCGGGTATGCCTTGGCCAATGTGCATGTCTTCCTTGAAATAACCACGAGCAGTAAAGCCATGCTGCAGCCAACTGTCGAAGATGTCGCGTCCCATCTTGACCAGCGTCGGGTCATTCGTCAGCTCTCCATATTCCAGGGCGTTGAAGCCATTCAGCAGCACCCGGCCGCAGAAGCCCAGCTGCACATGGTCAACGGGCAGACAGTCATCGCAGCGCAAGCCGTGTCCGGAGTGATATTTAAGGTCATATTTGTCCACATAGCCCTTTCGGAAGTAGTTGGCTAGCTGGGCCTTCATCTGGTCGGGGCTATAGAGTGGGGTGATGGGCTGCGGGTTCAGGCAGTCCATGCAGTGGTTCCACGTCTGGCTGACAAACTGGCCGTAGTCCTCAGCCTGGCCTTCGCGCAGCAGCCATGTCAGCGTCATGGTCTCGCCCTTGTCCAGCCGGGCGAAGGTGGTGATGGGCTCAATGAACGACAGCTTACGAATGTAGCGGCGCGGTGTCTCCTTATAAGGATAGCCGAAAGTGAGGGCGGGGTGGCCCGTAGCATTGTCAAAGCCCATGTAGCCCAGTGAGCAAGGTCCGCCCAGAATGACTTCGCCCTCCTGGTGGGTGGTCAGGGCATCGGCCTGGGGGCCTGCCAGATGCAGCACGCTCAGCGTGCGCCCTGATGCGCCGTCGAATACACTTGTCAGGGGAGATGAGAGACGGTCTTCGCGGAAATTCCAGCTTTTCGATGTGTGGAAAGAGGGAGCCTCGCGAGGAGAACGCAGGTTCTTATGATACCAGAAACCGGGCAGGTAGAATTCGCAGTCGTCAGTGCGGAAGCTGGTGGGCAGCGATGCCTCCAGGCTGAAGTAGATGCGCTCTTGTGCCGTCAGACGGATGGTGAGACGCTGCGTTTCGCCGTCTGTCACCGTTTGCTCACTGATGGTAAGGGGCAACTGCGTGCCAGCTACCAGCTGGCTTCCTTGGTGGCTCAGCTGATAGGCAACTGAGGGGTTGCCCGGTTGCTTCAGACGGAGCTGATAGTTCACAGAGGAGGCTTGCGCCGCACCTGTTCCCAGCACAACCAGAAACAGGGCGACGGCCTGTTTAAGAAGGTTTTTGTTCATAGTTATTTATAATTCATGTTCATATTCCGTTGCAAAGTTACGCTTTTTTTGCGTAAACAGATAGCAAACAAAGAAAAGTATAATGCTGTGTAACAAGATATAGTCTGACAATCAGGTGCTTAGCTGTTGTGAGTAGGTCTGGTTGTATAACGTTGTCCAAAGGGGAAGAAAGAAAAAGGAGGTCGCTTTTGGGCAACCTCCAGGCAAGCAATGACAATTATCAGTGGGATTTTACAAGGGATAATCCTCGAAGGCATAAAGCACGGTGCTGAGATAGCGCTCACCCGTGTCGGGCAGGAGCACCACCACCTTCTTGCCCTTGTTCTCAGGGCGCTGGGCCACCTGGGTGGCGGCAAAGAGTGCAGCTCCGGCTGAGATGCCCACCAGCAACCCTTCCTGTTGGGCCACCTCGCGACCCGTGCGGATGGCATCGTCGTTCTCCACGTCGAACACCTCGTCAATGAGGTCGGGGGAGTAGGTCTTGGGAACGAAGCCTGCACCAATGCCCTGAATCTTGTGGGGACCACTGGGGCCGCCGTTCAGCACGGGGCTTGATTTCGGCTCCACAGCCACTATCTTCACGCCGGGCTTCTGCTCCTTCAGATATTTGGCCACGCCGCTCACGGTGCCGCCCGTTCCAACGCCAGCCACGAAGATGTCGACGTTGCCATCGGTCTGTTGCCAAATCTCAGGGCCGGTGGTGGCATAGTGCTTGGCGGGGTTTGCGGGGTTCTCGAACTGCTGTAGGATGACGCTGCCAGGGATACTCTGGCGCAACTCCTCGGCAGCACGGATGGCACCCGGCATGCCGTCCTTGCCGCTGGTCAGGCGCACTTCGGCACCGTATGCCTTCACCAGATTGCGGCGTTCCACGCTCATCGTCTCGGGCATGGTCAGGATCAGATGATAGCCCTTGACGGCTGACACCAGGGCCAGACCGACGCCTGTGTTGCCGCTGGTGGGCTCAATGATGGTGGCGCCGGGCTTCAGGATGCCGCGTGCTTCAGCGTCTTCAATCATGGCCAGGCTGATGCGGTCCTTGACGCTGCCGCCAGGATTGAATAATTCCACTTTGGCTATGACGGGAGTATCAATCCCCTTGGCCTTGGAGTATTTGTTGAGCTCCAGAAGTGGCGTGTTGCCGATGAGCTCGGTCAGTTGTTTAGCTATTTTTGCCATATTTTTATCTTTATTTAAATGAGTTGTTCCTAGTTAATCCAGATTATCTGGAGTGCCTAGTATTTCTAGATAATCTAGACGAATGAAAATCAATATGGTTTAAATCTGATTGAGGGCCTGGCTGAGATCTTCCAGAATGTCATCAATGTGCTCGGTGCCTATGCTGAGGCGCACGGTGGCAGGGGTGATGTGCTGCTCAGCCAGCTCCTGGGGCGTCATCTGCGAATGAGTAGTGGTGTAGGGATGGATGACCAGGCTCTTCACATCGGCCACATTGGCCAGCAGTGAGAATATTTGCAAGGAATCAATGAAGCGCCATGCCTCTTCCTGGCCGCCCTTGATTTCAAAGGTGAAGATACTGCCGGCACCTTGAGGAAAGTACTTTTTGTAGAGTTCGTGGTCAGGATGGTCGGCAAGTGACGGGTGGTTGACCTTGGCCACCTTGGGGTGATTTTTCAGGAAGTCTACCACTTTGAGGGCGTTTTCCACATGACGCTCCACTCGCAGCGAGAGCGTTTCCACTCCTTGCAGCAGGATGAATGCATTGAAGGGGGAGATGGTGGCACCGGTATCGCGCAGGATGACGGCACGGATGCGGGTGACATAGGCTGCAGCACCCACGGCATCGGCAAAGACGATACCATGATAAGAGGGGTCGGGTTGGCCCAGTGTGGGGAACTTGTCGGCATTTGCCTTCCAGTCGAACTTTCCGCCGTCCACAATGACACCTCCCAGAGAGCTGCCGTGGCCGCCCAGGAATTTGGTGGCTGAGTGCACCACGATGTCGGCTCCGTGCTCAATGGGGCGAATGAGATAGGGAGTTCCAAAAGTGTTGTCAATGATTAGGGGGATGTTGTGGCGATGGGCCACCTGGGCTACGCCTTCAATGTTGGTTACGTCGGAATTGGGGTTGCCGAATGTTTCAGCATATATGACTTTTGTGTTGGGACGAATGGCGGCTTCCAGGGCTGAGAGGTCGTTCACCTTGACAATGGTGTTGCTGATGCCCTGTGTGGCCAGCGTGTGCGTAATCAGATTGAAGGACCCGCCGTAAAGGTTGTCGGCAGCGACGATGTGGTCGCCCGCTTGCACAATATTCTGAAGGGCATAGGTCACGGCGGCGGCACCCGATGCTACGGCCAGGCCAGCCACGCCGCCTTCCAGTGCAGCCACGCGGTCTTCAAACACGCCCTGCGTGGAATTGGTCAGGCGACCGTAGATGTTGCCGGCATCACGCAGACCGAAGCGGTCGGCAGCATGCTGGGAGTTGTGGAACACATACGATGTGGTCTGGTAGATAGGTACGGCACGGGCATCTGTTGCGGGATCGGCCTGTTCCTGACCAACATGGAGTTGCAGTGTCTCGAAGCGATAGCTTTTCTTGCTCATAGTTTTTTCCTTTCTTTTTTGTGTGAGTAATTGATTTCTGGGTGCAAAGTTACGAAGTTTGGAATTATCAGCCAAATTTTGTTGCAAATACAGAATATATACCTAAGAATGGAATGATTTGCAGTAAAAACAGCTATTTATGCTGTTAAGAAGAGCCCTTGGTGGAAAATATTTCCAAGAAGTGTGTGCTTTTTCCCATTTTATTCGTATCTTTGTAGCCCAAACAGAGAAAAATAACCTTTAAGAATTGTCATAAGTCAATGAAAGCTATCAGTACCCCAAAGGCTCCAGGAGCCATAGGCCCTTACAGCCAGGCCATACAGGCAGGTCCGTTTGTCTATACGTCTGGGCAGCTGCCCATCGACCCTTTAACGGGCGCTTTCCCCGAGGGAGGCATCAAGGCACAGACGCGGCAGTCACTGCTCAATGTGCAGGCCATTCTGGAGGAGGCCGGACTTAAAATGAGCAATGTGGTGAAGACCACCGTATTCCTGGCCGATATGAATGATTTTGCCGAGATGAACAGCGTTTATTCCGAGTTCTTCCAGGCACCTTATCCAGCCCGATCGGCTGTGGCAGTGAAGACGCTGCCCAAGAATGCGCTAGTGGAAATAGAAGTAGTGGCAGCATGCGAATAGCAGAGGTACATACCTGTGCGGAGTTGATGGATGTCATTCTGCAGATAGGTTTCCTGCCGCTGCTGAGCAGTGGCATCCGGGGCTTCTCTGCAGAAGAAATCGTGGACGATGATTGCCGCTATGTGGTGTACCCCGATGGTGGATGGGACTGGCCGTTATGGAAATGGAAAGGCCCCATTGTCAGCGATGGGCATTGCGTCTATGGCAAGTTCTTTGCTGGCAAGGCGGGATTCATTAGCCGCGATTGGTGGCCCGACTTCTGCAACTACCGCCGCAGCGTGCATCCGCAGCCAGAGGAGGGCTCCATTGAAGAAGCCATCCTGGCTACACTGGCCGAGAATGGTAGCCTCATTACCCGCGAGCTGCGTGCCGCGTGTGGGTTTACAGGCCCTAAGATGCGCAGCCGCTTTGATAGCTATGTAACACGCCTGCAGATGGGATGCTACATAGTGACTGAGGATTTCATCTATCCCCGCGACAAGCATAACCGCGAATATGGCTGGGGCTGGTCGCTGCTCACCACGCCTGAGCAACTGCTGGGCTATGATGCCTGCCGCTGCCAGCGAACACCCGAGGAATCGTTACAGCGCATGAAAAGTCATTTTCTGCAGTTGTTGCCTCAGGTATCAGAAACCGATTTGCTGAAATGGATGAAATAGTCTGAAGCGGGGGAAGACGACGGGTGTTGATGTGAACCGCTGGCTGATGTGATAGCCCTGAACCAGAACATGAAGCAGAACAGCGGCTATTAGTTTTCCGCTGCTATTCGTAAATGACAATATTTAAAAAGTTAGAGAATGAACACCAAGAAACTATTACCCCTGTTCCTGTTGCTGCCGTTGGTTCTCAGCGCCCAGCCTAGCCGCCGCGAATACACACCGTCGCCCGTGTCAGGAACGCCATGGAACGCTCCCGGCAATGCCAACCCTTTCATTCCCGGCTATTTCGCAGATCCCACCATTCGCCGCTTTGGTGACACCTATTATCTCTATGCCACTACCGATGGAACGGGCAATGGCTACGGGCCGGCACAGGTTTGGGTGAGCAAGGACTTCATCAACTGGAAGAACATCGTCATGAACTGGCCCACCACTGAGGTGGTATGGGCGCCCGACGTGGTGCAACAGCCTGATGGCTCCTTCCGCTACTACTATTGTGAGCCATGTAACATCTTGGTTGGCCAGAGCTCGTCGCCTCTAGGCCCCTGGAAGAATATCCTGGGGGCTGACGATGCCGTGCTCGTGCCCGATCGCTATGTGCATAATGCCATTACCCTCGACCCCCAGCTTTTCCGTGACGATGATGGCCAGGAATACCTGTATTTCACTACCTGGGGCATTTACGATGGCTTTGGCTGTGGAGTGGCCAGACTCTCAGATTCCTCCTATTCCTCGATTGCCATTTCTTCTTCCTCGTTCCACAGGGATGCCCGCTTTTGGCGTGAAGACAATCCCTTCCCCATTCCGGCCGATAGCTTTTTCGCAGAGAAACGACTCATTCCCAATACCCAGCTGAAGAGTATTTTTGAGGCACCGTTTGTGTTTAAACGGGGGGACACCTATTATTTTACCTATTCCTCAGGGTCCTGCCACACCGACACCTATCGGGTACAATACGCCGTGTCAAAGACCGGCCCTATGGGACCTTTCGAGTACAAGGGTGAATTGCTGACCACCAATGAGGACCAGACCGTACATGGGCCCGGCCATCATTCAGTGATTGAGGTGGATGGACGCTATTATATTGTTTATCACCGCCACAACAACCCCAAGTCCGTGCATGGCTTCAACCGGCAGGTATGCATCGATGAGCTGACTTTTGATGCCGAGGGCAACATCCAACGTGTCACGCCGACTCACAACGCCCAACAGGTAGCCTTGTTCAAGGACAGAAAGCACAAGAACCTAGCTTTCGGCGCCACTGTGACAGCCTCCAGCTACTATGACGACTGGTTCAGGCCTGAGTATGCCGTTGACGACAATAACGCCACGCTTTGGAAAGCCCGTCGCACCAATTGGGACGTGGCTACCCACCATGACGAGTGGGTGCAGATTGACTTGGGGCGCCCCCAGAAGTTCAATGAGGTCTGGACACAGTTCGAGTACCCCACCTTCTTCTACCAATACAAGATTGAGACCTCGCTGGATGGCCAGGCGTGGACACTCTATGCCGACCGTACGGATAATACCATGCAAGGCTCGCCCATGATTGACAGTGGGAAGGCGCGGGCACGTTATCTGCGCATTACCATCACCGACACGCAGAAGAACGGACACATGCCTGCCATCTGGAATGTGAAGGTGTGGCAGAAAGCTCCCAGCCTGCCGCTGACCGATGTGGAGAGCAACGATGGCTACCCCGGTATGCATCAGAAAGACGTTAGCGCTGATGAAAGGTCAGCCGCCCCTGTTATCCGCTTCAACGCTGCCGACATAGCCGGGCAAGCGCATCGGCCTTTCGACTTGACTGAGCTAAATGCACAGGGAGCTACCTTCCGGGCCAACAAACCTTTACGCATGCGTGTGAAGGACGGTCGCTGGGCCTTGTTCTTCAATGGCACGCAGCGCCTCACCAGCGACCAGCAGCTGCACTCCAGTTTCCGCTATAATGCTCCTTATACTATCGAGGCTTGGGTGTTGAGCACGAAAGTGGGCCCCGTGTCCACCATCGCATCCTTGTCATCCTCACGCGCCGACCTGGCCACTACTGAGTTCCGACTGGGCACCGTCCCTGATGCTGGACTGGTAAACCACAACGGCTCCTTCGAGAGCTTTGGCTCGCCCCGCAGCATCAGGGAGGGCCAGGGCCATTGGCAGTACTGGGTGGTCACCTTTGACGGATGGATGGAACGAGCCTACTGCAACGGTCAGCTGGTACACCAGCAGAACAACTTCCTGATGGTGCGCCCTGAGGGCCATATCACTATAGGCGCTGACGGCCAGGGGTCCAACAATTTCATGGGCTATCTCCATTCTCTTGTCATCTATCCCGGAACTAAGTCGGCAGAACAGGTTCTGCACAGCTACAATGAGCAGAGTCAGTCACAATCGCCTTCGCTGGGTGACGATGATTTTGAGGAGATAGACCCCGACAGCAAGTTCGTCCTGCCAGCCTTCATGAAGCCTGTCTTTGAGCAGAAGGAAGAGGTGCAGCTCTCAGCCCAGACGGCCGATTTCAACGATGATCCTCTGCAGAATGGCGGTCGCATCTGCCAGGAGGTGGAGGGTGACTTCGTGGCTATGGTGCGGCTGGCTGACATGGAGGGCCTGTCAACCCGCAACGTAGTGGGCTATAATGAGGGCGGCCTGATGGTGGCCGACGGCCATGGCACTTACTACCAGCTGGGCGCCTTCCCGCTCTACAACTGCGGCAACATGTTCACTGTGCTTAGCCGTCGCGGCAGGCCGCAATTCCCCAACTACAAGGGCTATGACCTGAATCGCTATATGCATTTCGAACGCCGTGGTAATCAGTTGTTTGCCCGTACCAGCGCCGATGGTGTTTCCTGGGAGAACATGCCTGGTTCGCCCGTCAGTGTGCGTGAGCCGCGGCTCAGTATAGGCATCTACCAGACCACCTACACCGCCCGTCCCTCATGGGTGAAGCTGGCTGACCTGGTCATCTATGCCCAATAACCCCAACATATTTTGACACTCACTATGGAACGACTAGACGAAATAGACCTGCAGATACTGAGAACACTGCAGCGCAATGCCAAACTGACCACGAAGGAGCTGGCCGAGGCTGTGCACCTGACACCTACTCCCGTCTTTGAACGGCAGAAACGCCTGGAGCGACAGGGCTACATACGCAAATATGTGGCTGTGCTCGACCCGGAAAAGCTAGGGCAGGGGCTGCTTGTGTTCTGCAAGGTGAAGCTGAAGCAGATGAACCGCGACATAGCCGAGGCTTTCGTGCGCCGCATACAGCGCATCCCAGAGGTGATAGAATGCTACAACACGTCGGGTGAATATGACTATCTGCTAAAGGTCCGAGCTGCCGACATGAAGCAGTATCAGGACTTCGTGCTGACCAAGCTGGGCGTTATAGAGAGTCTGGGTTCCCTGGAGAGCACCTTTGTGATGAGCGAAGTGAAAAACGGCTACGGGCTGAGTATCTGACTATACGTTGGAGACCAGGGCATTGTTTGCCTCTTCGGGATGGGAGCTACTGTTGGCAATGCTAATCTTTTCGTTGCAATACTCGGCCACGATAGGGCGGTGCGTGATGAAGAGGATGGTCTTCTCGGGATAGCGGTGTAAGAGCCGATGGTAAAGTTCCTTTTCGGTCAGTTCGTCCAGTGAACTGCTGATTTCGTCAAGCAGCAGAATGTCACCGCCGTGCAGCAGACCGCGGGCTATGGCGATGCGTTGAGCCTGACCTTCACTCAGTCCGGTGCCGCGTTCCCCCAGTTGGGTGTCCAGCCCATCGGGCAGGTCGGCCAGGAAGTCAACACAGGCTGTATGCAGCACTTCGCGCAACTCCTGTTCGGTGGCGTCGGGTTTAGCCAGCAACAGGTTGTAGCGTATGGTGCCGCTCATCAGTGAATTGCCTTGTGGCACAAAGCTTAGCTTTTTCGCATGAACCATGACCTCTCCGCTTGTAGGCTGGATGAAGCCGAGAATCAGACGGAACAGCGTCGTCTTGCCGATACCTGTCTCACCCATGATGGCGGTTTTTGAGCCAGGTTTGAATTCATGGGTGAAGTCCTTGATGACGAAGCGGTCATCGTCGGCATAGCGGAAGCTGACATTCTTCATAAGGATTCCAGGAGCGCCCGATTCTTCCCTTCGGGGGGAAACAGCCGTGGCGCCTTCATTCTTCAGCTCCTCCAGTCGGTCTATGCTGGCAGTGGCGTGTATGATGCCTGGCACCATGTTGAGCAGTTGCAGGATGGGGTGCTGAATCATGCCGACCAGTTGCAGGAACGAGGTCATCACACCAAAAGTGATAGTGCCGTTGCGCAGCCCGATGCCGCCCCATACAAAGGCCAGCAGATAGCCCAGTCCGAAGACGCAACCCATGATGAGGCGGGTGACGACGGTGAAGCGCATGCGCCTCATCACGTTTTTTCGTAGCCGTTGCTGCATGGAGTCGAGGCGATGGGTCACCCACTGCTCGCTGTCCAGTGAGCGCAGCACGGCATTGTGCTCCATGCCTTCCTGCACATGCATCTGTATGTTGCTTTCGTCATGTCGGATGTCAAGTGTCATCTGCCGCAGCCGTCGGGCGATGAGCTTCCCGAAGACGATGGCCAGGGGAGTCAGCAACAACAGTGCCCAGGCTAGCCATTTGTCGAACCAGCGCATCAGAAGGAATGCACCGCTTAGCTGAATCATGGTGATGGCCATCTGGGGCAGCGTGTCGGTGATCACTGCCGTCACCTGGTCTATGTCTTTAGCCAGTCGTGAGGTGACATCGCCCGAATGCAGGTACTGCTCAGTATAGAGGGGTCGGTGGAACAGACAGCTGAAGATTCGCAGCCGAAGCGAGTTCGACTGTCGGATGCTGGCTGTGGTGGTCAGCCAGTAGCCCACCTGTCTGAGCACCACGCCGCCCACCACTGCCAGCACCAGCCATACTACCATCAGCAGCACGTCGTTGGCCGACCCTGTGCGGATGGTCTCATCAATGAAGCGCTTGCTGAGCCATACCATCAACAGGCCGAGCCCCACCTGCCCGATGCCCACCGCAATGCGCACCACAGAGTTCCAGCGAATGCCCTGCGAGTTATGCCATAGCCAGCTGATGTAATGCATCATTCCTGATTATTCTGTCACTCCGGCCTTCTTCCATTCGTCAACAATCTCTGTGGCATCAGCCAGCGCCACGTCGGCCTGTACCTCGAATTCCTCACAGAGCTTGTCAGCCAGGGCTTCTACGGTGAAGTCGCCCATCTCCTTGGCCTGTTCCCACAGCCAGGCTGCGGTGTCGTTCAAAGCTAGCAGCCGGCCGAAGTTGATGGCTCTAAGGCCTTCACCCATAATCACGTTCTCACCGCACACCTTGCGCAGTACAAATCCTTTCTTTATTCTTATCATATCATTTACGAATAACTGTTTTACAATTCAGATGGAATGGACCCGGCGGTAGATGGTCAGCAGATAGCGTCGCAAGGGGCGCAGCCAGCGCCAGAGTCGTGCTGCCCATCGTCTCCACCTTGTATATAGTTCATGCGTATGCTCCTTGGCGTCCACCACATGTGTCACCACCGCCTTGATGTCGGATGTGGTGCAATGTTCCGTCCCTGACAGGTTGCCGTCGCCCATCAGCGTAACCTCATTGCCATCGATGGTGATGATGCGATGCACCACATAGCGGCCTGGTGAAACCCATGCCAGCACCACCTGCCCTACCTTTGGCTGAACGGGCTTCTGCAAGATGACGCTCTCCTGTCCGCCAATGATGAATGGTAGCATGCTCCGTCCGTCCACTGGTAGCGTCACGCTCACCCCATCATTCACCAGTCGGATGGCCTCTTCTATTATCTGTATGTCGGTAAAAGCAGTAGTCTCTATCTTCTTGGCGCAGACCCTGGCTGCCTCCTCATTCGGCAGGCATTCCAGATGCCACGTCGGTACCGAAGAGACCAACGTATTCTCCGTTAGGTGCAGTCCGTTGGCGATGCGCTTGTCCCACCATTTCCCGCTGATGCTGGCCACGAGTGCCGCATAGGCCTCAATGCCCCCCAGCTGCCTTATCTTATTATAAGGTGCCTGGCTCAGCAGCACAATGCCCCCAAGGGGAAAGCTCACATTCCGATAACAGGGCGTCTTGCCGCTCCATGGCGACCCATAGACCGTTCCATGCCCCTTGGAATGAGGGGGCTGGGCGGGCTCCTCTATCCTCACCACCGGATTATCATCGTTCACCAGTTCCGTGCCAATGATATGCTTTAGCCATAGTTGGGCATGCGTGCTCTTGCCCGTGCCGCTGGGGCCGAGGAACAAATACCCCTTGCCCTCATGGCTCACCGCCGCCGCGTGGAACAGCACCGTCCCCTTGTCGGCTGTAGCCAAAGAGTAGAGCACCATCAGCGCATTGTCGATGGCCATTTTTGTATATTGCCCTGTCGTTATGAGCCGTCCTTCGTCGTAGCAAGTTGAGCATACCAGCCACCCTGCGGTGTCACCCATCCAGCGGAATTCGAATACAGGCATTCCATTGGCAGTCTTGCCGCAAATAATCACCTGCCCCAATCCTGTCTTATGGTTACCTGCCAGTAGCTTGTCATCCTCCTGACTCAGTTCTTCGGTAAATACAGGAGCCTCGCCACTTTCAATGCTGAGAGTGAATACTGCATCAGGTGTTCCCCCTTTGGGGGATGCAGGAGGGAGCTTGAACGGCTCGTAGTTCTCCATCAGCGTGAAGCTCTCCGCCTCGCTGCTGACGCCGAAACGATGGCCGGCCACCATGTAATATCTCGTATCTATCATCTTGGTATGTCTTTGAGTGACAGTGTTCTGTACCTGATGCGCTTGGGCAGAGTCTTGATGATAGCCTTCCAGTATTTAATTTCCACCCATGCCATCTCCTTGAAGTCGAACCTCATCAGCTGCATCTGTCGGCGTTTGCTCAGAAAGAATCGACGCCACAGCCCCTGCTCCTGTCGCTTGGCATAGTGCCCGAAGTTGCCGCCCTCCATGATTTCACGCAGCATCCACTCGCCGCGATAGTTGTCCGGCTGGCAGAGCATCAGTTCCTTGTCCAGATGAAGCCCCTTTTCCAGCAGCCACATCAGGGCACCTGCCGTATGGGCCAGTCCAAAGCGCTTCAGGTTGCTGCTCACCTCATGGCGGTCCTCCTCGGTGGCCGATTGCAGCAGCAGGTAGTAGTCGCACACCTGGCGCAGTCCGATGCCACCTGACAGGAAGTGGCGCTGTATGTGTGCCAGCTGCATCACCAGTGCGAACTGCAGTGATGGCACGTTGAAGCCCTGTTCCACCTGTTGGCACGAATCTGTAATCCTGCCTAGCAGCCATTGTTGCAGCCTATGGTTCGTCAAGGGGTTAAGGTTGCCCGATGCGGGGCGGAAGTGCACCTCCACGGTGATGCCCTGCTCGTTAGCAGGCAGATGCACGTGGTGGTAGCTGGTTGTGGGCTTTTCGGCGTTGTCACGTCCTGTCATCATTCCCATCTCACGCAGCAGTTGGAGCACGTTTTCCCTGCCTCCCTCCACCCAGATGTCGATATCGCCGGGCTGCCGTGACAGTGGGTTAGGGTAGAGCCTGGCGTTTGCCTGTCCCTTCAGGATGGCCGTCTGGCGTCCATGCCCGGCAAAGAGGCGTGTCAGCCGTGCCGCTTCCTTGTTCATCAGTTGGTTCATTCCGCTGATGGCCTCAGCCTCGGTGGCCCACTGCAAAGCCATGTCCCTGGGCATCTTCATCCGGCAGACGGCAGAATAGAGCACGCCCAGCAGCGACTGGCGCTTGGCTTCAGCATAAACCGAATGCCATTCGTCGTCAGTAGGATTTGCGGTGAAAGGTTCACCATTCATCGCCGTCCGCAGAAGCATGAAGAATATGTTATCCATTGTTTTCTGTGTGGGATTTACCATTGCAAAGGTACTATTTTCCTGTGATACGCCCAAAGAAACTTTGTTTTTTTTGCCAGTTTATGACGTAGTGCCTCATCAAAAGGCTTACAATAGCCTTTCACGCGCGCGTATTTATATATGCCACAAAGTGCTACAAGTGCTACTGCGCTTGTAGTATGTTGATTAATAGGTGGTTGTGGGTGCAAATTACCTGGTTATCAGGTGCTACCGAAGTGCTACCGGAAATGCTACCGGCAGAAGGGGACTTTTCTATTTGTCTCATGACTTTCGGGTGCAAAATGAGACATACAGAAAAGTGGTGCGCGGGATTTTTCAAAACGGCGTCGACTTTTTCAAAAACGGCGGCGACTTTTTTGAAAAAGTCAACGCCGTATGAAAATAAGTCGCCGCCATTTTCGGGGCGGTGTTCTCATTTTTCGCTCCGGTAGCATCAGTAGCACTATCGGTAGCACCTTCCGGGAAAGAATATGCACCCGTAACTTGCTGGTAGTAAGGATGATGTAGCCGCCAGTAGCACTTGTAGCACCTTGTTTTCGTTCTATATATACGCGCGCGCGTGGAAGGGCTGCGAGACAAAAAGAAAAATATGCGAGACACATTTGCAAGTGCTGATTACAAACAGAAAAAACAATAAAACAATACAGAGCGCCTCGCGTGCGAAATATTTGTACCTTTGCACCATCATTTTCCTTATCAGTGGCCAAATCTTAACAAATCACAATATCAACAAAGATGAAAACCAAAAGACAAATCTGGAAGCAAATCATGCCAGATGCCCGCAGTCGGTGGTTGCAGGTAGCCGCAGCCTTGGTGTTGGTCGGCGGGTCGGCTGTGACGTCGTGTTCGCAGTATGACCTTGACGAGCGAACGCCGGAAGGGTGGGGCTCCAGCATCTACAGTTGGCTGGATGAAGCAGGCAGCTACACCAACACGGTGCGCATGATTAACGACCTTGGCTACCGCGAAGTACTGGCCAAGACCGGTTCGAAGACGTTGTTCGTGGCCGATGATGCGGCCTACGAGCGCTTCTTCCGCAACAATTCCTGGGGTGTGACGAGCTATGGTCAATTGACCAACTCGCAGAAAAAGATGCTGCTCTTTGGCAGTATGATGGACAACTCGATGCAGATAGGCAGTCTGTCGAGCGTTGAGGGTACTCCGCCCCGCGAAGGTGAGGCCATGAGGCGCTTCGCATCGAGCTCCACCTATGATTCCGTGGCCGTGATGCGGGCAGCACAGATGCCCGACAATGCCTACTGGCGTCGCTACCGTGAGTCGGGAAACCCCATGGTGTGCATGACCGACAATTCCACCGTACCCTTGGTGCAGTTCATTGAGAAACAGCTGGTGAACAGGCGCATCACGAACGATGACTATGACTTTATCTACAACCACACCACGCACCGTGAGCCTGGTGATGCCAGCATCAACGGCGTGCAGGTGGAGCAGCCCAACATCAAGTGTTCAAACGGCTTCATCCACAAGATGGCCGATGTGGTGACCCCGCTGCCCAACATGGCTGAGCTGCTGCGCAAAAAGACAAATACAACCATGTTCAACAGCCTGCTGGAGCGCTACTGCGCCCCCTATCCCCTGGACCAGGTGGCCACCACACAGTACAACTACCTGTATGGGACGCACGTGGACACCGTGTTCCAGAAGCGCTTCTTCTCAGAGAAGTCGCAGAACGGCCAGCCGTTGAATGAGACCCCTGACCATGGCCCCGTGAACGGCCTGCTGAAATTCGACCCAGGGTGGAATGCCTACTATGCCGGCCTGAACGACCAGGAAGGCAACATTGCCATGCAGCGTGACATGGCCGTCATCATGGTGCCCAGCGATGAGGCCATGGAGGCCTATTGGAACGAGGGTGCCGGCAAGGTGCTGCGCGACTACTATGGCACGTGGGACAACGTTCCTGACGACGTGGTGGCCAAGTTGCTGAACAACAACATGCTTTCTTCCTTCGTGGGCTCTGTTCCCTCGAAGTTCCAGAATATCCTCAATGATGCCAACGACCCCATGGGCGTGTCGAAGGAGGCCATCGATTCCGTGTGGCTGGGCTGCAACGGTGCCATCTATCTGACCAACCGTGTCTATTCGCCCACGGCATACGTCAGTGTCAGTTTCCCTGCGCTGATTAACGAGACCATGAGCATTCTGTACTGGGGCATTGAGGAACTGCAGTATAACGTCTATCTGAACTCACTGAACTCCTACTACAGCTTCTTCATCCCCACCAACGGGGCTCTGTTGCAGTACATTGACCCCTGCTCGTATGGTAAGAACCAGACGCAGGTGTTGCGCTTCCACTATGACCCCACCAAGGTGAACAGGCAGGAGCGCGTGTGGGCCAGCCAGTGGAACTACAACCCGCAGACGGGTGAACTGCTGGACAGCCTCGGCGTGATCAGGGATTATCAGGTGATACGCAACCGCTTGAAGGACATTCTGGACACGCACATCGTGATAGGCAATGTGGAGGACGGCCATGAGTACTACCGTACCAAGGGTGGCACTGAGATACGGGTGAAGAACACCCAGCTGGGCGCTAATGGCATGACCGTGGAAGGCAGTTATCAGACCAACGAGGCACAGCCCGTCAACGTGAGCTACATCTACGACCAGACTCTGGGCGGCAATGGCAAGAGCTACATTCTGGATTCGGAGCCTATGATGGGTACGCGCCAAACCGTGCGCGACGTGCTGGCTAGCCACGAGGAGTTCTCGGAATTCCTGAACCTGATGGATGGCAGCGGACTGTTTGAGCTGATACACAACAAGAAGAACGCCACCGCCGGACAGAACATCTCGACGTTCAATACCTATCACTACACCGTCTACGTGCCCACCAACGAGAGCATACAGGCGCTGCAGCGCGCAGGCAAGCTGTCGACGTGGGAGCAGGTGGACCACTACGAGATGGAGGGCAACCTGACGGCCAAGACGCGCGACTCGCTGCAGATAGTGAACTTCCTGAAGTATCACATCCAGGACAACGCCCTGTTTATTGGAGCCCAACCCGAGGATGGTGACTTTGAGACCGCCGTTATCGATCCCTTGACGGAGCGTTTCTATCGTATCAATGCCGTGCTGGATGACAAGAGCATCGTGCTGAAGGACAAGGCTGGCAATACGCGCCATGTGCTGACCACCAACCCGCAACTCTTTAACCTGGTGGCCAGGGAATTCCAGTACAACACCACCGATGCCTCGCGTGCTACCAACATCGAGACGTCGTCGTCGGCTGTGATTCACCTGATAGACGAGCCCTTGATGATTGAGAACTGATAATTGAAAAAAGAGAACTATGATTACCAAGATAAGTAAACGACTCCTGATAAGTTTATCATTTGTCATTTGTCCTTTATCATACTGCGCTGCCCAGCAGGCTGGCGATATCATCAGCGGAACGGTCAGCGATGCCTTTGGGCCTGTGATGATGGCCAACGTAGTGGAGATTGACGCCGCCAACCGTATCGTGGCCTCGTCAGTGACTGACATGAGCGGAAACTTCTCGTTCAAACTGAAGAACCCGAAGGACAAGATGCGTGTCACCTATGTGGGCTGCAAGACCGTGACGCTGCCATTCAACAAGAAGCATTATACCATCGTAATGCAGGATGCCACCCAGCTGGACGGCCTCACCGTGACTTCGAAGAAGCGTTCCGGCGGCAGTGGCCTGAGCATTCCCGTTGACGAAATATCAACGGCACAGCAGCAAATCAGCATGTCGGAGTTTGAGGGCTTGTCGATGACCACCGTCGACGAAGCACTGCAGGGACGTATTGCCGGTCTGGATATCGTGGCCAACTCGGGTAACCTGGGTGCTGGCACCTCCATGCGACTGCGCGGTGTGTCGAGTATCAACGGTTCGAGCGAGCCCCTCATCGTCGTCGACGGCAACATCTGGGAGGCCAACACCGATTTTGATTATAACAGCGCCACTGAAGAGAAGTTTGCCGAACTACTGAATGTGAACCCTGAGGACATTGAGAGTATTGCCGTGCTGAAGGATGCTGCCGCAACGGCCATCCATGGCTCGCAGGGCTCAAATGGTGTGATTGAGATTAAAACCAAGCGTGGTAATCGCGGACAGACGCGCGTGCAATATAACTTCCGTCTGACAGGAACCTACCAGCCCGAGGGCTACAAACTGCTCAATGGTGACGAGTACACCATGCTGCTCAAGGAGGAATACTTCAACCCAGCACTGAGCGACCAGGCCAGTAACATACAAGAGCTGAACTACAACCCCTCGTTTGCTGAATACGAAATGTATAATAACAACACCGACTGGCTGAAAGAGGTGAAGAAGACCGGCTGGCGACAGAACCATAGCCTGTCACTGAGCGGTGGCGGTGAGAAGGCTCGATTCCGCATCAGTGCCGGCTACGACCGTGAGACGGGCTCTATCATCAAGCAGCAGCTGGACCGTTTCACGTCGCGCGTGAACCTGGACTACTTCGTCAGTGACCGCATCAAGATTGAGACGAACGTTTCACTGACCTACACCAAGAACCAGAAGAACAACGGTGACCTGCTCTCCATTGCCTACGTGAGAATGCCTAACCTGTCAATCTTTGAGCAGGATATCAACGGCGTGGACCAGAACGATTACTACTCCATGCTGCCCACCGTGTCGAACTCGCTGCGCGACCAGCTTAACCACAAGAACCCCGTGGCACTAGCCCATCTGGCCAAGAACCACGAGACCAGCTATAACATCACTCCTGAGTTCAAGCTGCACTACGAGCTGCTGGGTACTGACAATGAGCATTCGCGCCTGAACTATGAAGGCAAGGTGGTGTTCAACATCTTCAATCAGTACAATGATTCTTTCATGCCGCTTTCGCTGAGCACCACAGGATGGAACGACACCAACAACAAGCAGAGCAACCGCACCACGGCCAGCTCGTCGAAAAGTCTGGGCGTGACCACTACTCACACCCTGACCTACACCCCGGTGTTCCGTAACCGCGACCATCAGCTCACGATGATGCTGCGCGGCCAGCTGACCAGCGGAAACTCGTCTTCCCAGAATACCGTGTCATGGGGCTCGCCCAGCGGGACCATACAGAGCACAGCTGCCGAGGGAATTATTCAGGATATGTCAACGGGTAGCGGACAGTGGCGCAGTATTTATTTCACATACTCTGCTCACTATGCCTATAAAGGACGTTATATGGCCGACTTCACAGTGCGACGCGACGGTACGACCAAGTTCGGCTCTGACCAGCGCTGGGGTAACTTCCCCGCTCTGTCTATACGTTGGAACGTCAGCCGTGAGCCCTGGTTCCAGAAGGTGCTGCCATTTATCTCGATGCTCTCCATCCGCCCGGGATGGGGTATCGGCGGCCGCCAGCCAGGCTCGGAAGGACTCTACTATAGTAAGTATAGCAATGGCGCAGGCTATCTGGGCAGCGGCAGTGTTTATCCACGTAATATTCAGTTGAACAATCTGAAATGGGAGCAGAAAGAGACCTACAATCTGGGTACTGACTTCGGCTTCTGGAACGACCGCATCTATGGTAACGTGGAACTGTACTGGCAGTACACCAGCGACCTGCTCATGACCTCGCGCGGTATTCCTACCTCATCGGGCTATCCCTCACTGGCCTACCAGAATGTGGGTAACATGAAGAATATTGGCTGGGAGTTCAACCTGAATGGCGACAAGATTATCAAGTTCGGGAAGTTCTCGGCTGACTTCAATGTGACCTTCGCCAATAACAAGAACCAGATTACGTCGATGGACGAAACCTGCCTGGCCTCGCTGAATAACGAGTTCAACCGCTCGAACGGTTCTTATCTTACCCGCGTGGAACTGAACACCGCACTGGGAAGCATCTATGGCTTCCGTTACAAGGGTGTCTATCAGTACAGCGATTACTCGGCTGTGGAAGTGCCTGGCGTGAGCGGACCCAACGCACCTGTGGCACGTGACAAGGACGGTATCGTCATTCTTGACGAAAACCAGATGACCAAACCTATGATGTTCTGCGCCGGAAGCGTGAACTATGAGTTCCGCGGCGGCGACGCCATCTATGATGATATCAACCACGACGGACAGATAAACGAGCTCGACATTGTGTACCTGGGCTCATCACTGCCTAAGATTACTGGTGGCTTTGGCTTCAAGCTGCACTTCGGAAGGCTGACCTGGAACAATCAGTTCAACTTCCGCTATGGCAACAAGATTATTAATGCCGCCAGAATGGAGGTGGAGAAGATGTACGACAACAACAACCAGAGCCGCGCCGTGAACTGGC
>CAMNJH010000020.1 GCA_946541275.1 uncultured Prevotellaceae bacterium | reverse complement strand
TGACTTATGAGTGTCTCGATTTTCATATTCGTTTCCTTTTTGCCTGCAAAGGTACGAATAAACGAGCGAAAAGCAAAGGAAAATAGTTTTTTTCTTTCGCCAACAGCTTTAGTTAATGATGATTTTGCGGCCTTGACTGATGTAGATGCCTGTGGGCAGGACACTCAGTTGGTTGGCCACGCGCATGCCTTGGAGTGTGTAGACGCCATCGGGGAATTCGCCAACCTGCAGCTGACTGACAGATTCGGGTGACGGTGCAGGCCAAACGTCGTTGATGCCCTGCATGGCGTGGATGCCATAGATGGTCCGCGTCTTGCGGTCGATGATGGTCATGGTGCCTTTGGTGCCCTGCTGGTTGCGTGAGTTGATGTCCCACGTCATGGGCACCATGCCGCCCATCTCCTTGCATAAGCGGTGCAGTTCCCGATAGTGGGTGCGGATGCTTGCATCGTGCTTTTCCTGACTCTCGCCCTTCTGGCCGCTCAGGTTGCGCCAGTTGGCACCGAACTCGCCAATGACCACAGGCATGCCTTTGTCCACGAACTGCGTCTTCATCTCTTGCAATTGCTGTTTCATGAAGCTCTCTTCGCTATGGGTGGCATTGTGGCTGGAACCGCTCACGTGGTTGCCATTGCCCCAGTAGTAGAACACTTTGCCCCATGACTCGTCCTTCTCCATGCCCCAGAACTGCCATGGAGCGTAGTAGTGTACTTCAATGGCCAGCCGATGGTCGGCGGGATCGTTGAGCTGCAGATAGCGCGAGGCCAGTTTCACAGTTTTGCCAATGTCGGTCGAAGGCCCTTGAACCACCAGCACACGCGTGGCATTCTGTCCACCAGTGGCTCGCACGGCATCGATGAAAGTCTGGTTGTAGTTTAGCAAGTTGTTGATGGTCGAGGCCTTGGGCGATTCTTCGGTGTTGGGCTCGTTCAGACCGGCAAAGAGCAGGTGCTCGTCGTAGTCCTTGAACTTTTCGGCAATCTGCGTCCAGATGGCGGTGAGCACAGCCTTGTTTTTCGCAATGGTGGCACTGTTGGTGTCGGCAATGTGCTCCTCCAGCCAGCCGCCGTCCCAATGGTCGTTGATGACTACGTAGAGTCCGTCGTTGATGCAGTAGTCTACAATCTGCTTCACACGGTTCATCCAGGCGGTATCGATGGTGTAGGAATCGGCATCGCTAATGTGGCCATAGACCCAGGCCACAGGAATGCGAACTGAACGGAATCCCTGTGCCTTGACAAAGTCAATAATCTGCTGGGTGGTCTTAGTGTCCTGCCAGGAGGTCTCAGCAGCCAGTCCTGCCACATTATTAAAAAGGGCGGCTCCGTTCCAGTGAGTGGCCTCCAGTGTGTTGCCCAGGTTCCAGCCGGGCGACATCTGGTTGATGATGTCGGTGGCGGTTTGCGCCCTGACGGAAGTGATTGATAGATGGCAGATGATAAAAGCCAATGTCAGTAGTAGAATTCGTTTCATACTTGCAGTTAGTTTTTAAAGGTTTATGCGGATGAGCGTTGAACCCGTGCCCACACAGACGGCATATACGCCGGCGGGTAGTTGTGGCAGGCTGATGGTGTGACACAGCAGCCCCTGGGGCAGTTTAGTGCTGAGGCAGGGACGTCCGCTGAGGTCATGGATGCGAAGGGGAATGGGATTGTCAGGAATGGTTGGCAGCTGAATGGTCATTTCCTGCCCATCCAAGCAGATACGGGCGGCAGTGAGCTGCTGGGGAATGTCGTGGATGGCTGAGAGGCCGGTGGCCGCCAGTAATCCAGCGTAGACGTCCACCTCGCCATAGCCATATTGGTTGTTGGGATAGTCGAGCGAATTGTCAGGATGATGGCAGGTGCACCGCAGGATATCCATCACATCAGCTGGGGAGAGAGTAGGGCAGGCCTGTAGCCATAGGGCTATGGCACCGCCCACGGCAGGAGACGACGAGGAGGTGCCGCTGTTGGCTGTCCAGGCATAGGTGCGCCCCAGGAAGTCGTAGGTGGCCACGTTCCAGAGCAGGTCATTCGACTGTGGGTTCGCTTCCATGAAGTAGCTGCTGTAGGAAGAGATGATGTTATTGCCAGGAGCCACACAGTCAGGCTTGATGCGGCCATCCATGGTGGGGCCGACGGACGAAAAGTCGGTCAGCCGGCCACCCAAGCCAGGCCAGTAGCTCATGCGGTCACCTTTGAGGTTGATAATATGGTCGCGCCAGGTCGTGGAGCCTACACTGATGACGCAGGGGGCGCTGGATGGCGAGTGGACATTGTGCGTCGTCTCGCCGGCGTTGAGGCGTCGGTTCTCGGAGTAATTCGTCAGTAACCCGCTGACCACCCACAGCTCCACATCCGCATGGCTGCCCAGCAATTCTAATGACAGACGCGGGCGGGAACCCAGTGCCTGTGGCGTGCAGACAGTCACATCGTAGCACATGTCATGCTCGTCATAGCAGGATGGGTAGGGGAGAACTTCCAGGGTGAAACAGGGGGTGGAAAGAGTGTAGACAGAGTCGGATGTCTGCAGGAAGTCTTTTGAAGAGACGCATAGCGTGTCATGTGGGGAGTCGTAGGCCACCAGCCGAAGGCTGAATACATCGGGCGATTTCAGGGTGATGGTCATCGTTGTATCATTGCTACGCAGGAACGCGCCTATTTCCTCCATTCCGCGAGGCTTGTGTACATACGACTTCACACTGCCTTGGTTTCCTGCTGCCGCCACCAAAATGCGGCCAGGACCAGTAAGACTGTCCAGAATCTCGTAGTACAGCTGGTCGTAGCCATGGAAATCCTGCTGGCTGCCTTCGCTGAAAGAGATGACGCACGGCTGCCCCTGCTGTTGGGCGTAGTCGAAAATATACTTGAAGCCCAGCGCATCGGTGGCGTAGGTGTATTTGTAGAGGTCGAGAGAGTCAATGTAGGGCAGGTCGTCAGTGACGGCATTGGCCACAAGGCAGATGTCAGCTTCAGGGGCCAAGCCTCGGAAGTTAGTGTTGTAGCCACTGCCCGCTGCAATGCCCAGGGTGTGGGTGCCGTGGCTCAGTATGAGGCCATCGCGTGAATGCCCCAAACCGATAATGTCAGCTGGCGTGGTGAAGTCGCGGCCTACGGGTAAGGAACTGCCAATGGTGTCCTGCGACAACTGGTCCCAGAAGCGGCGAATACGGTAGTCGGTAGTGTCACGACTATAGAAGTTGGGGCTGGTCAGGTCAAAGCCCACATCCATCAGTCCCATCACGACACCTCGCCCGGTGTAAGCCTGGGGCAGCCCCTGTCCTGTGTAGACATCGGTAGCATTCAGGTGGATGGCTATCGAATCGGTGAGGGCATGTCCGGAAGGGCTGGCCTCGATACGCAATACGCGGCGGTCGGATGTGAGATGCTCTAGTTGCTGGAGCGGAATGCTGGCTATGTGGATACTTCCAAAGTGAGCTAGGCTACGGCAGCCGTTCTCTTCCAGCACCTGCTGTCCTTCAGGGCTAAGGCGGATAAAAGCAAATACTTCTTGTGACTTTCTGGAATTCCTGGAATCTCCAGATAATTTGGGAAAACGGGCCAGCCTGGATTCCTGGACATGCTCCCTCCCTTTTTTGACAATTTGGCGCAGCCATGGCGACAGCTTCTCCAGCTGTGGGCGTTGGCCACATACGGGTAGCGCCATCATTGTCATAAAGAAGAAAAGGTACAGAATCTGTCTCATTATTAGTATCTCACCTAACAACTTTTACCACTTGCTTTTGCAGTACTTCCAACCCTCCTGGTCGTAGATGCTGATTAGGCGAGGCAGGCGTTCTTTGAAACTGTTGTAGTCTTTCTTCTCAGGGTTGACCCACTGCACTTCGGCCAGTGCGGCCATGCGGGGCAGCACCTGATAATCTATCAGTTCAGGGTAGGCAATGTACTCTGTCCATAGGTTGGCCTGAACACCGATGACGTGTGCTTTCTCCTCGGGGCTGAGCGTCTCGGGGGCAGGTTCATAGTGATACACTTTCTCCAGGGAAGAATTTCCTCCAATGAGCAGTGTGTTGGTCCATTCGTCTTGAGGAATTTGGTAGAAGTCAAAATAGAGCGTCGAGTTGGGTGTGCGTACTACATCAAAGCCACGCTGTGCGGGATCGTCAACACCCTTCCAGTCGCGCCAGTTCATAATAATGGATGACTGGGGTACGTCGCAGTACATAATCTCATCCCAGCCCATCAACTTGCGGCCGTGGCTGTTGAGCACCTTCTCCATACGGCGCACGATGTAGCCCTGCAGCTGTTCCTCGTCTTTCAGCTGTTCCTGCCGCATCTTCTGTTGGCACTTCGGACAGGCCTTCCAGCGCACCTTGGGAGCCTCGTCGCCGCCCAAGTGGATAATCTTTGAGGGGAATAGCTCCATCACCTCTGTGAGCACGTCTTCCAGGAATTCGTAGACACGAGGGTTGCCAGCGCAAAGGATATCTTCGCTGACGCCCCAGTCGGGCCATACCTCATAGGGACCTCCGGTGCAACCCAGTTCGGGATAGGCTGCCAGGGCAGCTACCATGTGGCCGGGAAGGTCAATCTCTGGAATAATGTTGATATGTAGTTTTTCTGCGTAGTCGACAATCTCGCGAATATCCTTCTGAGTGTAGAATCCGCCGTACATGGTATGGTCGTAGAGACCCATGTTGCGGCCAATGACAGTGCGGTCGCGCCAGCCGCCCACTTGTGTCAGCCGGGGCCACTTCTTGATTTCTATGCGCCAGCCTTGATCGTCGCTCAAATGCCAGTGAAGGGTGTTCATGCCATGAAGTGCCATCTTGTCGAGGTATTGTTTTACCACGTCCTTGGTGAAGAAATGTCGGCAGATGTCCAGATGCATGCCACGGTAGGCGAAGCGAGGCTCCGACTCAACGACGGCCCAGGGAAGCGACTGCGGCTGGTTGGCCATGATTTGGCGTAGGGCCTGATGGCCGTAGAAGATGCCGGCTTCGGAGCTACCCTCAACGGTGATTCCCTGCTTGTCGACGGTGAGACGCCAACCCTCGGGAGAAGCAATCTTGACGTTGAGCTTGTCGACGATGGGCGTTGATGGCTCAATGTTGAGGGTACGTCCCTTGGCATCAATGTTGATGGACGATGGCAAGGGAATAATCTCGTATTGTGCCTGCACCATGGTACAGACGACGGTGGCAAAGAGCAATGATGTGATGCGTTTCATAAGGTTTTTTTGTTATATTAGGTTTTCTATTTTCAGTTTGCACTGCTCCATCAGCCATTTGGGAGTAGAAGTGGCGCCACAGATGCCAATGGTGTTTACGTTCTCCAGCCAACTGCTGTCAATTTCCTCTGGGCCTTCAATGAGGCGGGTGTTCGGGTTCACATGCAGACATTCGTTGAAGAGTACTTTGCCATTACTGCTTTTTCGTCCGCATACGAAGAGAATCAGTGCGTGGCGCGTGGCAAACTGGGTAATGCTAGGCATACGGTTGGCCACAGAGCGGCAGATGGTGTCGAAGCTCTTGAACTTAGCGTCGGGAGCTATGTGGTTCTGTATATATTTAATAATGCGGTGGAACTCATCCAGACTCTTGGTGGTCTGGGAATAGAGGTAGATATCATGGGAGAAGTCCAGACGGGTTGCTTCCTCGAAATTCTCTATGACGATGGCCTGACCTTTCGTCTGTCCCACAAGGCCTAGCACCTCAGCATGGCCCTTCTTTCCGAAAATCACAATCTGGGCACCCTGCGAAGCTGGTGTCTCATCGGAGGTCTCATACTGCTTCTTGATGCGCTTTTGCAACTGCAGCACCACAGGGCAGGTGGCGTCAATGATTTCAATGTCGTTCTGGCGGGCCAGCTCATAGGTCTCGGGTGGCTCGCCATGAGCTCTCAGCAGCACCTTGGCATGGTGCAGCTTGCGCAGGTCATCGTGATTAATGGTAATCAGTCCCATCTGTCGCAAACGCTCACATTCCATACCGTTGTGCACAATGTCGCCCAAACAGTACAGCGTACTTCCTGTTGCCAGTTTTTCTTCGGCTTTCTCAATGGCCGTGGTCACGCCGAAGCAGAAGCCACTGCCTTCGTCAATTTCTATTTGTAGCATAACATGAGGCTCTTTTTAAATCATAGAGTAGTAGAGGTCCAACAGGTCCTGTGCTGCCACGAAGCTGGTCTTATGGCCATTTAGGACAGCCTGCTCCGAGACTTTCAGCTGTTTTTGGATAGTGGGGTTGTTGTAGAACGAGAGACGCAGCTGCTCGTTGATGCTCTCGTACATCCAGTATTTGGCCTGCTCCTGGCGACGGTAGTCAAAATAGCCGTTAGCCTTGACAAAGTCAAAGTACTGATAAATCATGTCCCAAACCTCTTTAACTCCAGTGCCATAGAATCCCGAATAGCAGAGAACCTTCGGTGTCCAGCCGCTCTCGGGCATGGGGAAGAAGTGGAGGGCGTTGCGGAAATTGGTGGCTGCCATCTGGCAACGGTCTACATTGTCACCGTCGCATTTGTTGATGACAATTCCATCGCTGATCTCCATAATGCCGCGTTTGATTCCCTGCAGCTCATCGCCCGTTCCTGCCACTTGGATGAGCAGGAAGAAGTCGACCATGGAGTGACAGGCAGTTTCGCTCTGGCCGACACCAACCGTCTCCACGAAAATCTTGTCAAAGCCTGCGGCCTCACAGAGAATGATGGTCTCACGCGTCTTGCGGGCCACGCCTCCCAGAGAGCCGGCCGATGGACTGGGGCGAATAAAGGAATCAGGGTGGACGGCCAACTTCTCCATGCGTGTTTTGTCGCCTAGGATGCTGCCTTTGGTGCGCTCTGACGAGGGATCGATGGCTAATACGGCCAGGCGGCCGCCTTTTTCTTTCAGCAAATGGATGCCAAACTCGTCAATGCTGGTCGACTTTCCGGCACCGGGGACGCCGCTGATGCCTATGCGAACAGACTTCCCGCTGTAGGGGAGGCATTTCTCAATGACTTCCTGCGCCTTCTGCTGGTGAGCGGGGTTGACGCTTTCTATCAGCGTCACTGCCTGCGATAGAACGGTAACATCACCACGCAGGATGCCTTCCACCATCTCAGAGGCGTTGAACTCACGACGGTGGAAGCGGCCACGCTTCAGATATGGATTGATAATTGACTGTTGGCTGACGCCGCTGTTTACCTGCAGACCTGGAAATTCAGCGCTGTTCTCAGGATGTTGCTCTGCTGTTGCCTCAGGGGCCTGGTGGCTATTATTTGTCTCCATAAAGTGAAAAGATTCTTTGGGTACTATGAGGTTATATAGATGTCTGTCGTTTTATTCCACATTGATGGTAATGACCACATTGGCATTACTGGGGTCATTGGTAATCATCAGGATGCGAGGCTTGGAACGGGCCTTCTTCAGCTGGCCGGGGATGATAGTGACACGCATCTTGGTCGATTCTCCTGGCTGTAGCTCCCTCTTAGGCAGTTTTACCTTCACACCGCCAGTGAACATTTGAAGGGAAGAGATGCTCAGGGCCGACTTTCCCGTGTTAGAGAGGATGATGGTGCCATTTTTGTGGTTGGCATCCAGGTTCAGCGTATTTGCAGAGAGTTGTAAATGAGGAGCCTGCTCAATGTTCTGCCCTTCGAAGGCCGACATGTCAGGCAAAAGCACCACGGAGACAGGGATTTCAGTTTCTTCGCTTATTCTATCGCCCAGCTTCTTGGCCAAATAGATAGAGACCTGCGTGAGTCCATAGTTGTGCACGTCCTCAGAGTTCAGCGTCAGTATGATTTTTCCGCTTCTGTTGGGCTCCAGTGTTTCGGGCATGGCTAGTGCATGCAAATAGGTGGGCAGATGGAGCATGTTGGGTGTCAGGTCCTGCTCTGTGTTGTTCATCAGATTGATTTCCACCTCGCGGTGTTCGCCCTTCTTCACATTGTCGAACTCCACGTTGTTGATGCTGGCCAGCAGTCCGGCCATGTCGTAAGGATAGCGCTTGGAGTAGTCCACCACATCGGCCAGTACTACGCCTTTCATCTTGAGATAGACTGGGTCGCGCGTGGCATTGCTGTGGAGAGCCACTTGTTTGGTAAAATGCCCCAGCAGCCGAGCGTCATAGGTCAGCGAGATGGTGAATCTCTCGCCGGGAGCAACTGTTTTCGGACCGTCAACGGTGGTACATCCGCAGTCGGTTTCCAGCTTGTTGATGACCATTGGCTTTGAACTTTTGTTGCGTAGCTCGAAGGTGACGGTTACGGGAACCTCGAAACTGGTTTTCCCTACGTCGATGGTTGTCTTGTTGATGGTCAGCTTTTGTGCTGCTACGTTACCAGGTGCAAAAAGGCAAATGACAATTGATAATGCTATTACCTTGCCTATTATCGGGTGATTCTTCATCGTTTTCTCTTTCTTTTCTTTAGTTCATTACTCATTGGACTTCACACATTGCAGTGTGACCGACTTGGTCGTTCCGCGGAACTCTGGTGAGTAGGCGCACTGCACGATGCAGGTGCCTGTCTGGTAGGTTCCTTCACGGTCTACGAAGTATTCGGTTTCAATGATGTGGCGGCCTTTTGACAGCAGGTCGAAATAGTAGCAGGTGGCAAAGTCCTTGGGTGAGCAATAGTAGCCCTGTCTCCAGTCGTAGCCGCTCAGCTGCCTGACGGGCTCCATGCAGGCGGCACGCTTGTCTTGCAGCTGCACGAAGTCATAGTCACGCTCTGCTTCAATGGTGATTCTTGCAATCACCCTGTCACCTACGTGCAAGGACTTCTGTCCGTCTATCTCAGTGAGCTTCCCTGCAGCATCGCGCAGGTAGAATGCTCGTTTGACGGTGAGGCCGCTGCCTTGGTCGGCGACATCGGCCGATGGTTGGGTGAACTGTGCATAGAGTGCGCCCCAAGATGTTCCCTTTGAAGTTTTCTGCGCCTTGAAAGAAGTGGCTCCCTTTGCTGGCACCACGTTCTTGACGTAGCCCAGGCCCCGGGTGGCTTCCGATGTGTCGATGGCCTTTCCGTCGATGGCTAGCGTGGTTTGAGCCTGTGGGGCCAGTGCCTGTGAGTTGCCGTTCAGGAAGGCGTAGACGGCATCGGCACTGTTGATGGGAGTGTCCCATGCTTGTGTGCGCTTCTGCTGTAACAGCCATTGCTGCATCTCGCCAATGGTTGTGGTATCCTCAGGCGTCAGCTTCCTGATGGCTTCTATGGCGGCCACCTGTGTTGGTATCTTGTAGTCGCGCCAAGAGTAGCTGGCCCGCTGCGTGTCGTAGTAGCGGCCCATGCCCTCTTTGAACACAGTATATTCTTTCAGACTCTTGATGTAAGTCTTGTTATTCAGGATGATGGCCGACAAGGCTTTCTCGTAGATGGTCTGGTTCTTGGTGTCCTTTTTCAGCAGATTCTTCAGGTAGATGTTGGCGTCCTCCACTTCTTTAGGCAGTTCGCGCCCGTCAATGGCGCAAATGTAGAGCCAGTGCAGGGCGTTGTGACCGGGGAACAACGGTTTGAAGCCCTTCCGCTCCTGTTCCTTCAGCCATTTCACCTGTTCTATGGCATCTTTGCCCAGGAATTCGAAAGAGCGATCCAGCATTTTCTTGGTGTTTCCTTCGGCATCGGTCATCTGGTGAAGCCGTACCAGGAGTTCGCTCACGGTGATGGTGATGGTTGCTGAGCCTTTCATGCCAGGCATCCAGCTCCACGCTCCATTCTTGTTCTGAAGCCCCTGCAGCAGCTCTATGGCCTTGCCCTGCCTCATGGCAATGGTATTGGCATCAAAGAAGTCGGCCAGCTGTTCCTTTTGGTCCTTTTCTTGGTCGGCATCAAGCACCCATGGCGTCTCATTGAGCAACAGGTCTTTCAGCTCCTGATTCTTTTGCAGCGAAGAATGCAGCGAGGATAGCGATGCGTCAGCGCCTGCTGCCAGCTCTTCCTGCTTCCATTGCTCAAAGACATGCTTGGCTTGTGGATTCTGTTTCAGAATATGCTGTCCGATGCTGTTGGAGTAGTAAGATACGGCTTGACAGATGGCGCAGTCGTCGTCTGGGTGGCCTATCGTTGGCAGTGCCTGGATCATCAGCCAAGCTGGGTTGTTGGTGTATTCGACGGTCAGCTTCGAGGTCGGTGCGTTCAGGTCGGCGGTCTGTGGGAAAAGCTTTGTCAGGTCAATCTCCTTGGTGCCGGGGCCATTCTGCGTGAAGGGAACGGTGAGGGTCACGCGTTCCGTGTTGGGCAGCAGGGGCAGATAGTGCTGCTCGCCGTCACTGTGCTTGGGCGTGACGATGCTGACACGTGCAATGAGCAAGGTGTGATGCGACAGCTGGGGCAGACTGCCACTAACGGGGAAGGTGACGCCAACGGTAGTGCTGTCGGCCACGCTCACCTGCTGGCTCTGTTCCAAGATGACGCTCTCCGTCTCGGGGTCAAGCAGTTGCAGCATGGCTGTGCCGCTGATGGGCTCGTTGCTCATGTTCATGATGCGGGCACTGATGGAGGCCTTGTCGCCCTGGCGTATGAAACGGGGCATGTTGGGTTGTATCATCACGTCCTTGCTGGCCACGGCCTGGTCGGCCAATTGTCCGTACATCATGTCTTGTGTGTGAGCCACGCCCAGGAAGCGCCAGGTGGTGAGGCTTTCAGGCAGGGTGAACTTGATGCTCACATTCCCCGTGGAGTCAGTGACCATCTGTGGATAGAAGAATGCCGTCTCCTGCAGGTTTTCACGTATCTGCATTGCTGTCGTCTGGGCGCTTTCATCATTGCCAGATTCCTGTTCCACTTCTTCTATGCCACTGGCTGCCATTGTTTTTTGTGCGGCAACATCTACCATGGCAGGCATGGCATCGTTGGTGGCACTGAAGTTCAATACCTGTTCCATCATAGGAGTGCTTTCAAGCAGTTCTTCTCCTTTGTAAAGCACGCGCGACCTGAGTATTCTGTGACGTCCATAGCCATACTCAGGATAGAGCCCGGTGTCAAAGCTGTTGAAGCGCAGTGATGGGGCATACAGGCTCCCCTGATGCTTGAATCCGTTGCAGAACACGGAGCCCCATTCTGCCTTCTGCCACTGAGTGTCGGCCAGGGTCAGCCTGGTGGGTGGCCACAGGTTCCATCCGTGTCCATGCAGCTGGTCCAGGCTCATGTCATAGAGGGTGCCCATGAGTTGAGCCTCAGCTGGAGTCCCGTCGGGCTTGGTGATGGCCAGCGTCCATTCTTCTTGCTGTCCTGGAGTGAGACGGTTGCGGAACGTTTTCCACTTGAGGTCCAGATGCTTGTCGGGCACAGGTTTCTTGATGGTCGTAGTGTAGGTGTAGTACTTGCCCTCTTTCACCCAGGCAAAGGTGAGCAGCAGTCCGTGTTCATAGCGCTCGTCGTAAGTGAACTTGCGGTTGATGAGCTCGTTGCTTAGATTGGCCGTCCCGCTCTCCAGCAGGCGGTTGCCGTTGATGACGCTGTAGACCACGTGCACGTTCTTGTCAGATGAACCGGCCTGTACCGTAACGGGGCCACCGTCTAGCGGGAAGTGTTCGTGGCTGGTGTAGAACCAACTGCGAACGTCGGTGGCAGGCTGGTGGTCCTCCAGTGAGAACACGATGAAGTCCTGTTTCAGTGTGTCGTTATCGCAGATGGCCTGCAGTGCATGCTTGCCGCTCTTCATGGCAGGCACTGACAGAAGGGTGTTGGTCTTCGTCTCCTGCCAGCGGCCGTTGTCAAACCTGTAGCGCACCGTGGCATCCAGGTCTATGCCTGCAGCGTTCTGCTGGTGGAAGGCTATTTTCGTGTCCTGTTCGGTCAGCACCTTCTCGGGCAGGCTGACGCTGAAGGCCGTCTTCCTATTGCCAAGGGGCAGCGAGAGCGAGCCCTGATGGGTCTCGCCAGCCTGGTCGGTGACATCGGCGGTGAGCACGAAGTTATAGAACATGGGGTACTTGGTCATGGGCAGCACCATGGGCATGTCCACTGTGAACTGGCCTTTCTCGTCGGTCACGGTCTCACCCTCGGCCAGCAATTCGTCGTCGCTGGCTGATCCCAGATAGCCTCTGTTCCAATAGTTGGAGTAGCTCATCCACCAGAAGGCGCTGCGGCGCACCACCTTGTATTTCACCACGGCTGCCTGAACGGGCACGCCGGCATAGCTGCGCACGTTGCCACGGGCAACCACGGTGTCGCCGTCTTCATAGCTGCGGGTCACTGCGGGAATATCAACTTCAAATGCGGGACGCTTGTATTCTTCCACCATGAAGAAATGCTGCTGGCCGTTCACATTGATGGAGAACCTTCCCGTCAGTCCTTGGGCTGGCAGTACGAAATCGGCGGCAGCCGTGCCGAACTTATCGGTTGTCACGGTTTTCTCCTCCACCATCTTCATGTTGGCGTCGTAGAGCATCATGGTCAACTTCTTGTCCTGATTGACAAGTTGGTCATTGCCGCTGCGGGCAATGTAGCTGATAACTGCGGCATGCACCGTCTGTCCGGGCCGATAGATGCTCCGGTCGGTAAAGATAGCTTCGATGTCCTTGTCTTTTTGTGGGTTATATGAGAACTGACCGTAGCAGTTCATGACAGGACAGGCATTGTCGTTGCCGGTATGGGGGCGGAATCGATAGTTACTGAAGTCGTCCTTATGCTGCAAGGTGCACTCACCATTCTGGTCGGTGGTCAGCGTGGTCTTGTTATTGTCGTCCTGCTGGTAGCCCCAGGCCACGTCGAGGCTGGCCCCCTTGACGGGCTGTCCGGAAGTGGCGTTCACCACAACGATGCGCATCTGCTTGTTGTAGCTCGTGACGGGTTCAAATGGGTTCTCGGCAGGCTCGGGTTGCGATTGTACCAGTACACGCAAGTCACTGACAAAGTAGAAACTGCGTGAAACCCTGGTGGCAGGCTGCGTTTCAAACTCCAGCATATAGACGCCCACGGGCAGCTTGCCTACCTGCATGGAGTCCTCGAAGAACTCGTATGCTCGTTTCCCCACGAACTTGCGGGTGACTGTCTGCTCGGGCATGGCTTTCAGCAGGGGCTTTATTATCTTGAAGTCATAGGTGGACTGCGGGTTGAGCTCGGTGCCGCCGTCCAGGTTTACTTTGTAGACTTTCATCGTCAGTTCGCTGATGCCACGCAGATTTGTCAACTTGACGGTCTGCTCTCGCTGCGGAATAGTGACTTCCTCCTGGATGTTGGCTTCAAACTGCAAGGCCGTGAGGTCGCGCTGTGCATTGCGCAGCACATTCATGCGCTGCCAAGAGCCCCAGTGGTCCAGGGCGTAGTTGATGTACTGCCATTTCTGCTCGGCAGTGGCATCGGTGTGCTGGCTCATGTACTGGTAGCGCTGAATGGCCACCTCACCACATTCCACCAAGTCGGCATATTCGCTTATCAGCGAGTCAAGACGCTGCAGGTGGCTGCTCTTTTTCTGCTGCTCAATGCCACTCTGGGGTTTCTGCTGGGCCAGCAGCTCGATGCTCACCAGCAGGGCGGCACGGCGGTCGCCAGTCTTCAGATAGTAGTCGCGCAGCACGTCGAAATGTCTGGTCTCGTAGCCGATGACGCTCAGTAGGTCATCGTCAAAGTAGCGGCTGTCCGGCCCTTTCACGACGAAGGGCTCATAGTCAATGGCCTTCACTGAAGCCAGTTCGTCGGGGTGGGACATGGCCTTGTCATAATACTGGCGGGCTATTTCCTCGTGGCCCAGCTCATCCAGCCAATTGTTGTGCTCATATATATAACCCAGCACGGTCTGGTAGATGGCTTGCAGAATGTGGTTGCTGGCAGCCTGCTCTTCGCGCTGCTTCAGTCGTTGTACGGCCGGCAGCAGCGAGTCGGGGGCTATGGTGCATTGCGAGCGGGCATACTGCAGCTCGGATTTCAGCAGTTGGCCGTAGTTGCCTTCCTGCTCGGCTTTCTTCACTATCTGGCTGAGCACTTCCTGCTCAGTCTGTGGCAGGTCTTTCTGCTCTGCTTCGCTTACCTGCTTCCACAGGGAGGAGTATGTCTGTCCGTTCATCATCATAGGGATGAAAATAGCTATAATTGTCCAGAAAAGTTTTTTATTCATGAGTTTTTTGCTTTTATATCCTGCAAAGATAACTATTTTTGTTCGATTTCCCACCTTGCACTACATAATTATATGAAAGTTTAACTAAATATTTCGCTATGCGGCTGTCCTCCCTGGCCTGACAAAGCGTGTGGGGATTACGCGTGCGCGCGTTAATATGGGGAAACAAGGTGCTACAGGTGCTACCGCGTTTGTAATGTGTTAAATTATAAGTGTTTATGGGTGCACAAAACACCTTTGGAAGTGCTACCAAGGAACTACTGGTTTTGCTACCGGGTATTCAGGATAGCAGTCATGATTTTTCATGGGAAATGAGACATGGAAGAAAAAATGAACACGAGTTTTTGGAAAAAGTCATTGAGATTTTTTCAAAAGTCGTTGACTTTTTCCAAAACGGCGCCGACTTTTTTCAAAATGGCGTTGACTTTTTAGCTCATCCCGGGTTGAGGTGGAACCGGTAGCACCTGTAGCATTTACGGTAGCACGAACTGTCGATGAATATGCACCCGGAAGTTCCACGTTTTCAGGCGTTTAGAACTTGCGGTAGCACTTGTAGCACTTCTTTTCGCGCGTAAATAACGCGCGTATGCGAAAGGCAGGCTTGAGGTCTGTCATTTTGTCGGCGTCGGCTGACGAATTGTCGTTTTTTGCCGTTGCGGCACAGCGTTTGTGAAGATTTGGGTAGAAACTAAAAAAGAAAGGAGCAGAAAATGACTTTAGACAAATTCACAATCAAGGCCCAGGAAACGGTGCAACAGGCCGTTAACCTGGCACAACAGAACGGACAGCAGTCCATAGAGCCCGTCCACCTGATGGTGGCCCTGCTCGACAAAGCTCGTGACGTAACAGGCTACATTTTCCAGAAGCTGGGACTGAATGCCGGGCAGATACAGATGCTTTGTCAGCAGGAGATGCAGCATCTGGCCCGTGTACAGGGAGGAGAGCCCTACCTGTCGAATGATAGTAACAAGGTACTGTTGAAGTCGCAGGAAATTTCCCAACAAATGGGCGATGAGTTCGTTTCAGTGGAACCCTTGCTGATGGCTCTGCTGGAAGTGCCGTCAACGGTGAGTCGCATTCTGAAGGATGCAGGTGCTACATCAAGGGATTTGAAACAGGCCATTCTGGAACTGCGTCAGGGACAGAAGGTGCAAAGCCAGAGCGCTGAAGATAACTATCAAAGCCTGGAGAAGTATGCGAAAAATCTTGTCAGCCTGGCTCGCGCAGGCAAGCTGGACCCCGTCATCGGGCGTGACGATGAGATTCGCCGCGTGTTGCAGATTCTTTCCCGTCGAACAAAGAACAATCCTATATTGATAGGTGAGCCAGGCACGGGCAAAACAGCCATCGTTGAAGGCCTGGCCGGGCGAATTGTGCGTGGCGACGTGCCAGAGAACCTGAAGGACAAGCAGCTATATTCACTTGACATGGGTGCGCTGGTGGCTGGTGCCAAGTACAAGGGAGAGTTCGAGGAACGCCTGAAGAGCGTCATCAACGAGGTGACGAAAAGCGATGGGCGCATCATCCTGTTCATCGATGAGATTCATACCCTCGTGGGGGCTGGCGGTGGCGAAGGTGCCATGGACGCAGCCAACATTTTGAAGCCGGCGCTGGCCCGAGGCGAACTGAGGGCCATCGGCGCAACAACGCTGAATGAATACCAGAAATACTTCGAGAAGGACAAGGCACTGGAGCGCCGCTTCCAGACCGTGATGGTCGACGAGCCCGATGAGCTGAGTGCCATCAGCATACTGCGCGGACTGAAGGAACGCTATGAGAACCACCACAAGGTGCGCATTCAGGATGATGCCTGCATTGCGGCCGTACAGCTCTCAGAGCGCTACATCACTGAGCGCTTCCTGCCCGATAAGGCCATCGACTTGATGGACGAGGCCGCAGCTAAATTGCGCATGGAGCGCGACTCAGTGCCCGAGGAACTGGATGAAATAAGCCGCCGACTGGCACAGCTGGAGATTGAGCGTGAGAGCATCAAGCGCGAGCAGCCTACATCATCTTCTGCACCTACCACCGCTACCGCACCTACCAAACTCCAGCAGCTCGACAAGGAAATAGCCGAGCTGCGCGAGCAGGAGAGCCAGTTCCGTGCCCGCTGGGAAGGTGAGCGCCAGCTGGTGAACCAGATACAGCAGGATAAGCAGCAGATGGAGAACCTGAAGTTTGAGGCCGACCGTGCAGAGCGCGAGGGCAACTACGGAAAGGTGGCCGAGATCCGCTATGGCAAGATGAAAGAGCTGGAACAGCACATCAATGCCGTTCAGCAGCAACTGAACAGCTCGTCCGAGGCAGGTAAACTGGTGCGCGAAGAAGTGACGGCAGATGACATTGCTGAAGTGGTGTCGCGCTGGACGGGCATCCCCGTCACGCGCATGATGCAGAGCGAACGCGAGAAGCTGCTTTGCCTGGAAGATGAGCTGCACAGACGCGTCATCGGACAGGACGAGGCAATCAGCGCTGTCAGCGATGCCGTGCGCCGCAGCCGTGCCGGCCTACAAGACCCCAAGCGACCCATTGCCTCATTCATCTTCATGGGTACGACGGGCGTGGGTAAGACCGAACTGGCCAAGGCCCTGGCAGAATATCTGTTCAACGATGAGCAGATGATGACCCGCATAGACATGTCGGAGTATCAGGAAAAGCACACAGTCAGCCGATTGATAGGTGCACCTCCGGGATACGTGGGCTACGACGAGGGTGGACAACTGACCGAGGCTGTCAGGCGCAAACCCTACAGCGTGGTGCTGTTCGACGAGATTGAGAAGGCACACCCCGATGTGTTCAACATCCTGCTGCAAGTGCTGGATGACGGCCGACTGACCGATAACAAGGGGCGCACCGCCGACTTCAAGAACACCATCATCATCATGACCTCGAACGCCTCGCGTGAACAGCTGCGACAGGTCATGCGGCCAGAATTCCTGAACCGTATTGACGAGATCATCACCTTCCAGCAACTCAGCAAGGACGAGGTGGCCCAGGTGGTGCGCCTGCAGCTTGACAGGGTGAAGAAGATGCTGGAGCCGCAGGGCTTCAAACTGGAGGTCACCGACCATGCCGTGCGCTGGCTGGCCGACATGGGCTACGACCCCGACATGGGGGCACGACCGGTGAAGCGCGCCATTCAGCACTATGTGCTCAACGACTTGTCAAGAAAGCTGCTGGCTGACGAAGTATGCCGCGAACGGCCTATCGTTGTCGACGAGTTTGGCGAGGGGCTGGTATTCCACAACTAGCGCTTGGCTGCGATTTGCTTCTGCAACTGACTTTTTTGTCAAATTCCTTGGCTGGTTCAAAAATAGTTTGTATCTTTGCAAGCAGAGATATATCAAACTTAAAAACCATTTAACAAAACAATTCTGTATGAAAAGCTTAAAAGGAACTAAGACCGAGAAGAACCTGCAGGAAGCATTCGCAGGCGAGTCAATGGCCAGGAACAAGTACACTTTCTTTGCCTCGAAAGCCAAGAAAGACGGATATGTGCAGATTTCCAACATCTTCCTGGAGACAGCAGCCAACGAGAAGGAACATGCTGAGCTGTGGTATAAGTATCTGAACGGTGGAAAGGTGAGCGACACACCCACCAATCTGGAAGACGCTGCTGGTGGCGAGAACTTCGAGTGGACCGACATGTATGCCCGTATGGCACGCGAGGCCCGTGAGGAGGGCTTCGATGAGATTGCCGAGAAATTCGAGGGCGTCGGCCGTATTGAGAAAGAGCATGAGGAGCGCTATCGCAAGCTGCTTGACAACATCCGGAAGGAGTGCGTCTTCTCGAAGGATCACGACGTCATCTGGCAGTGCTCGAACTGCGGGCACATCGTCATCGGCAAGAAGGCTCCAGAGGAGTGCCCTGTATGCAACCATGCACAGGCATACTTCCAAGTGAAAGCCGAAAACTATTAACAACTGTATGGCAGCCTGCTGGCTAACAAGTCTGGCAGGCTGCTTTGTTTTGATGCCTTGACAAGAACAACTGAAGAACAATTGAAAATGAGAGTGAAAACTGTATTGTGCAGCCTGCTGATGATGGGTTGCCTTGCTGTTCAGGCCCAGCAGTTGGCGTTTCCCGGTGCACAGGGTTGGGGGCGCTTCGCCACAGGTGGACGCTCGGGCAGTGTCTATCATGTTACAAACCTGAACGATTCCGGCGCTGGTTCACTGCGTGATGCTGTCAGTCAGTCTAATCGGATTGTGGTCTTCGACGTAGCTGGTGTCATCAATATTCAGAGTCGGATGGTGTTCAGCAGCAATCTTTATGTGGCAGGGCAGACGGCTCCCGGCGAGGGCATCACTGTCTATGGCAATGGCGTGTCCTTTTCAGGAGCTACCAACACGATTGTTCGCTACATGCGCTTCCGTATGGGCATTGGGGGGGACTCTGGCAAGGACTGCGCTGGCATTGCCAATGGCACAAACATGATTTTTGACCATTGCTCCTTTGCGTGGGGGCGCGATGAGACCTTCTCCATCAATCCTGATGGCAAGGGCGCCACGCCCGAGAATATCACGCTGCAATATTGCGTGGTGGGGCAGGGACTGATGGACCACTCGGCCGGTGGGCTCATGCAGACCAACCACATCACCCTGCTGGGAAATCTGCTGTGCGATAATGCTACCCGTAATTTCAAGGTGAAAGGCATCAATCAGTACGCCAACAACACGGTGTACAACTGGAAAAACGGCGCTTACATCATGGGCGGCGACAGCGAAGGCAAGTCGTATGTCAATATCCAGTCGAATCTTTTCATCAACGGTCCCGCTGTGGGAGGAGCTGCCTTCACGGGCGGTAATGCCGACTTCCACTGCTATGGTGATGACAACTGGCAAGACCAGAATCGTGACGGAGCCTTCAATCCACAGGTGGTGACCGACTATAACGCTGCCACACGCGAATCGCAGCCCTACGATTATCCTGAATTGCAACTGCTGGAGGGAAAAACGCTGCTGGAGACGAACCTGCCCACTGTGGGAGCCTCGTTACCCTACAGGGACTACGCGGATTGCTACATGATAGACGAGGTGATGTCTTTCGGTAAGAAGGGTGCGCTGATATCTACTGAGAAAACCCTGCCCTATGGGGCACCATCCACGTGGACGGTGTGGGCTGGCGAGAAGCCTGCTGATGCCGATAGCGACGGAATGCCCGACGAATGGGAGCAGCAGAATGGCACCGACCCCAATGCGAACGATGCCATGACGATAGCCGATAATGGCTATGCGAACATTGAGAACTACATCAACTCCATTTCACGCAGTGACCGCCAGTATTTCCTGCGTCCGCCGCTGGTGTTGCAACTGGCAGCATCCACATCATCAACGCTTACCCTGTCGTGGCTTGACTACACTGACAATGAGCAGGGCTTCGCCGTGGAGATGGAACAGGACGGGCAGTTCAGGGAAGTGATGCGCACCGAGGCAAACAGCAAGGGCTGTCAGCTCACCGAAGGCTTGCTGCCGGGGGCTACATATAATGTGCGCGTGCGAGCCTTCGATGGCGACCACTATTCTGACTATACACCGGTGTTGGAGGCCAAGACACGTCCGGAGCAGGTGGACATTATTGACTGCGATGCCTTTGTGGGTGATGATACTGACAATTGGTTGATAGCTCCTGAGACCGACGAAGCAATAACCCTCAATGAGCAAGTGGAGAAGAAGGCCGTGGTGGTACGTGGCAATGCCCATGTCACACTGGAAGGGCAGGGCGGCATTGCAGGAACGGCCTCGCTCAATAAGACTGGTGAGGGTGTGCTGACCGTCAACACCCAGAATACCTATACAGGCGCCACGGTGCTTCATGGCGGCGTGATGGAGTTTGCCACCTTGGCCAATGGCGGAGAACCTTCAGCCCTGGGAGCATCGCAGGAGTTCGCACAGAACTGGATTATGGATGGAGGCGTCTACCGCTATACCGGCGGCAATACCACAACCAACCGTTCGGCGCGTCTCTACAACAATACGGAGTTGGACATTGACCATGCCACCGTTACCATTACCGATGGTTCGAATGCCACTGCCTTTGAGGGAGAAGGCAACCTCATCATAGGCGGCAATGGCCAGCTGACGGTGGCCGCCAAGAATCTTTTCCAGTTCAATGGCGATCTGGTTTTGCGTGGCAGCAATGTCTATCTGAGCACTGTCGACATAGCGAAGCAGGGCATCGGCAAGGCCAAGCGCCTGGTGATGGAAGGTGGAAAACTGTCGACCAAAGGTGAGTCCGCAGGCTACGAAACTTATTCCTTCGCCATCAATGTGCCTGGTGGCGACGAGGACCGTGTGTCGGTCTTCGCTCCTAATCGTAACTGCTACATCAACTGCTCCGTGAGTGGCTCGGGCACGCTGCAACTTGACATCCCCTATCTGCGTGAGTACGTTGGAGGCAACTGGTCGCAGTTCTCCGGACGCCTGATTGCCAACGGCATCTCAACGGATAACGGCGGTTCGCTGCTGCTCATCAACAAGGGTTCGTCGGCCATACTGAGCAATGTGCCGGTGAGCCTGAAGGGCAATGCCCGCTTGTGCTATTGGGACACAAACGGCTCACTGAAAGTGGGAGGCCTGTCGGGTGCCAAGGGTACCTACCTGATGGGTTCGAGCAAGAACACGAAAAACTTCACCTGCTCCTGGGAAATCGGTGGGGCCAATACCGACGAACAGTTTGATGGCATCATTAACAACTGGGATTGCAGCAGCGCCGATCGTGGCGGCACTGTCAGCATCACGAAGACTGGCACGGGCGACTGGCGACTTACTGGTGCCAATGTCTACAAGGGAACAACCACTGTCAGCGGTGGCCGACTGATTATTAACGGCAAACATTCGGGTGAGGGCGCTGTCACTGTGAAAAACGGCGCCACTCTGGCTGGAGAAGGCTCGATTGCAGGTAAGGTCACCGTCAGCAAAGGCGGCATTATCCATGCCGGTGACGCCATCACTAGCGTGAAAACACTGACGCTGGGCGGCGGACTCACCGTGCAGCAGGGTGGGGTAGTGGAAGTCCCTATCACTACCAGCGGAAACTTTCCCCGAAGCAATAAAATCAAGGTCACGGGGGCCTGCAACATCTCCGGAGCTGTGCTCAGCATTGACATTTCCGAGGCGCCAAACATCCCTGACGGGAAATCGTTTGTCCTGTTCGACTTCAGTGGTGCCATCGTCACTGGCACGGGCTTTAGCCAGATAGAGCCTGCCCGCCCATCGGAAAAACAGGTGTGGGATACCTCCGAATTGCTCACGAAGGGCCGCATCTTAGTGCGCAATGATGAAGAGCTGAAACTGGAAAACGCCACATGGCGCCAAGAGACCGAAACGCCAGCCTTCGACCTTTCCGGCAGGCCACTGGATGATTCGCCCCGAGGGCTATATATTCAAAATGGGAAGAAACTTGTTAGGAAATAAAAGAGGGCTGCCAAATGGCAGCCCTCAACCAACACAAAAACTAAACTAGACTTAACTAAAGCAACTCGGACTTTCACAAGCCCTGGATTGCGTTTGCAAAGATAATCAAAGTTTTCGATATTGCCAAGTTTTTAGGCGATATTTTTAATTGAATTCTAAATAATTCTTAAAAACGGTTGGTTTTGGACAGTAGGTAGTGGTCTAGGATGGTCATGGCCGCCATTGCTTCTACCACGGGAACAGCTCTTGGCAGCACGCAGGGGTCGTGGCGCCCGCGAGCTGTGAAGGTGGTGGCGTTGCCTTCCAGGTCAATGGTGTCCTGCTCCCGAAGCAGGGTGGCCACTGGCTTGAAAGCCACACGGAAATAGATATCCTGCCCGTTGGATATTCCTCCCTGTATGCCACCACTGTGATTGGTCCTAGTGCCTGGCAGTTTGTCAGCCATGCTGGGCGGACAGAAAATGTCGTTCTGTTCAGAACCGCGCTGGCTGACACCTTCAAACCCCTCGCCATATTCAAATCCCTTTACGGCATTGATGCTCAGCATGGCCTGGCCCAGTGCAGCGTGCAGCTTGTCGAACTCAGGCTCACCCAGTCCTGGTGGGCATCCCTTGATCACGCAGGTGATGATGCCACCAATGGTGTCGCCTTCAGCTTTCAGCTGGGCAATGAGCTGTTCCATCTCAGCTGCTTTCTGGACATCAGGGCAGCGCACGGCATTTGTTTCGATCAGTGTCAGGTCGTACTGTCTGTAATCACGCTCCAAGGCGATGTTCCCCACCTGCGAGGTGTATGCCTGCACGCTGATGCCTACTTGCCGCAGTGCCAGTTTGGCCAGTGCGCCACCCACCACCCGGCTCAGCGTGATGCGGGCCGACGAACGACCGCCGCCACGATGGTCGCGCGTACCATACTTATTAAAATAGGTGAAGTCAGCGTGTGAGGGTCTGAACAGCGTGCGCAAGTTCTCGTAGTCTTGCGAATGCTGGTTCTGGTTGCGCACGATGAAGCCGATGGGACAGCCGGTGCTGTGCCCTTCGAAGACGCCGCTCAGCAGTTCCACCTGGTCGGCCTCCTGCCGAGAGGTGGTGATGGTGCTCTGGCCGGGTCGCCTGCGGTTCAGTTCACTCTGGATGAAGTCCTGGTCAATGGCAATGCCTGCTGGCATGCCGTCGACCACCCCCCCTACGGCTGGGCCATGACTCTCGCCAAAAGTGGTCAGTGTAAAGACATTCCCAAATGTGTTGCGCATATCATTCCCCTTTGATGTCTTATGAATGGGCCGTTAATGACAGCAGTGCCCACAGCCGCACTCGCTTTTGTGCTCCTGTTCCTCACCACCGCAGCCTTCGCAGTCTCCACATCCGCCGCACTCATGGCTCATGTGGTTCAGCAGGCGCTGAATCTCGTCGTTGGTGGCGTCGCGGTTCTCCAGTACGATGCCCGTGAACTGGAGCACCTGGCCAGCCAGGGGATGATTGGTGTCGATGGTTACGCCGTCGTCATCAATCTCCTCAACGCGGGCCATAAAGCGTCTCTCGTCCTCGTCCATCAAGGTGATGACGGCTCCGGGGAAGATATTCTCATGGTCGAATTTGCCGTTGACGGTGAATATCTCGCGTTTCATCTTGTGCACGCCCTCTTCATCGTATTCGCCAAAGGCTTCTGCGGGCTGCAGGGTGAAGTCAAACTTCTCGCCAGGCTGCAAGGCCACTATGCGTTGCTCGAAACCATCGAGCGAGAATCCGAAGCCGCTGATGAAGGTGAAGGGCTTGCCCTGCTGGGTCTGCTCCTCCAGATGCTTGCTGCCGTCCTCGTCGATGGAGAACAGCTGATAACTCACTGAAATGTACTTGTTTTGCTTGTCCATGGTGTCTTTTCTCCTTATTACTTTAATTATTGCTGCAAAGGTACTAATTTAATTCCAAACAGCATGCTTTTTGCCCGAAAAAACTACAAAAATCAAATATCCCGCAATTCTTTGATGTGAGTCAACAAAAGACCTGTTTGCGTGCACAAACACCCTTTGAACCCTTGCGGAATCAAAAAAACGCCGTACCTTTGCACCGTCAAAAGGAACAAAAACCTGGCGACACAGGATAACAAACACAATTATTAAAGTAGGGGCCAGACAACACAAACAGGATAACAAAAAAAGTAAAAAGGCCCTGAGTAAAGAAAGAAAGGACAAAAGAAATGAAAAAGATTGTTTTGACGCTGGTAGCTATGCTGACCATGACCATGGCAAACGCTGAGAACGAGAACGAAAACACAGTGCAGGTCGCAAACGCCTACGACATGACGGTGAATATGCGCAAACTGGCCGTTGCTCTCGGTCTGACAATGGACCAAATGGAGGCCGTCCAGGACATACACCATCAGTTCTGCAACGAGATGTTGCTGGCATCGCAGGCCACGGGCGACGAGCGCACCAGCTTGGTCGAGAAGGCCGTGAAGAAGGATGTGCTCTATATGCACTACGTGCTAGAAGAGAAGCAGTACAAGAAGTACCTGATGCTGCTCAACACTACGCTCTATAACCGCGGACTGCGCTAAGAGCCATAGCCCATGGACGGAGTCCAGGGGCAAGAAAGAATTTGAAAAGTACAGGTTGTAAATTATTGTGAAGATGGTGCAGACCTTCTGGACACGATCCAGTTGGTCTGCTTCTTTCGTTTATAGAAGTATAGCGAGCTCAGGTAATTCAGCCCCTCCTTCGTGTGATACCATCCGTAGCCATAGCTGCCCATGTCCGTATATACAGCAGTCACCATGGTTCGCGCCAGCAGCTGGGCAAACTCGTTCATGGTCAGGGCTTTCCTGCTTTCTACGATGATAGCATCAGCCTGTTCACTCTCCTTGCAGATGGCCCGGCGTATCTCATGCGAATTGTCACGAAAATGAACGGCCTGATGCCTTCTTACCAAGCACATCTGCTGAAAGCCATTGTCGGTGGTGAACTGAGGAGCCAGGGTGAACGACCGCCCTTTGATTGACACTTTTGAGTGGCGGTTGTACTGGTTTTTCATGCGACCGTTCACCATATATGCTCCCTGTATGTTGCCATCGGGCAAGGTGAAGGCGGCGGGAATACACAGCAGGGCCTCGTCGGTATTCGGATAATGGGTGGTGAACTCCAATCGACTGTCTTTCGGCATGCGGATAATGATCAGCTCGTCCGTCCGTTCCACGGTGCATGCCTCCTGTCCTACAACTGTCGTGCCCATGGTCATGCCGAATATCAGCAGCAAGTGGCGTAGGTTGAATAGATTCTTCATGATGGTCGATTAATGGGACAAAGATACGCATTTTTTTTATGTTGCGCTTCTTTTTTTGAAAAAAAGAATACAAATATTTTGTTATTTGCAGAAAATATAGTAATTTCGCGGCGTGAGATAATGATAAATATGTGAAGAAATCCTTAAATCAAGACATCGGTAAGCACCCAGTGCGTTGTCCCGACGGAAAGTATCGTTGGGTATTCGACGTGCCCATGCTCACCAATCCCAGCATTCTTCTCGAAGTGTTCTGGGTGATAGCCGTCAGTTTTGGCGGGGTGTGGCTGTTTGTCTTGTTCATTGGCGGCTGTGAGGGCGACCTCAGCCTATCCGTTGCCTGGGGCATCTCTAAGGGTTTCCTGCTGCTCACCGCCTTTTTCTTCGTGCTGGGATGCGTGGCTTATATCTTTGTTGCTTGGTATTATGGGTGGCACTACTCTATACTCTTCATCATGGACGAGAAAGAAGTGGTGCACAAGCAGCTGAAGAGCACCATTCATAAGGCCCGTGTCATTGGTAAGCTGACAGCCCTGGCCGGAGCTGCTAGCGGCAAGGCTGGCATGGTGGGGATGGGCGTTCTGGCCGCCAATCGCACGTCGATGACCACCAGCCTTGACAGTGTGCGCAGCCTTGTTCCCTGTCGCAGTATGAATCTCATCAAGGTGAATGAGCGTCTAAGCCGAAACCGCATCTATGTCGCCGATGAAGATTTCGATTTTGTTTACCAGTTCCTCTGCGACCATTGCCCTATAGCGCGTAAAGGAGTGAATGGCTCGCAAATAAAGAAAGAATGATGAGGCTCCCCCCTTCGTGTTTTCTCGTGCGCGTGCGTTATATTAGGGAAAGGTTGGTGCTACAAGTGCTACATGGGCTTTTAACCGTCTGATATACAGAATGTTGTGGGTACATTTGCATTTCGTTACGTGCTACTGGAAATGCTACTGGTGCAAGTGGTTATTCGCATGCTCATTCTTCCCTTTTTGTGCAAAAATGAGACGTAGAGAAAAGTCGGGCACGACTTTTCTCTACGTCTCATCAACCCATTTTTTATGCGGCGCCGACTTTTCAAAAAATGGCGTCGACTTTTTGAAAAATCTCGTTGACTTTTTTTTCGTGCGGCGCCGACTTTTTGAGCCGGTGGCGGTTCAGCGTTCGCTCGGTAGCACCAATAGCATTATCTCTCGCGCGTAGGAAAAAGAATGAACTATCTTGTTCATCATTTCTAACTAAATCTTGCATGATTTATATGAAAGATAAAGTAAGTTTCGTTTATTTCGGAAAATATTAGTATCGTTTGCCAACGGCGGACATCGGCGAGTTTATCCGCCGTCATCCTCATCCGCAGTACAGCAAATACCTTGACCCTGCAAATTCAGCCACTTCGCCATAGAGAATGGCAACAATGTCTGGGGTAAGAACTGGGACTCGTTTTTCGTAACTTTGCCACTTTGCGGCGAACTTACTTGGAACTCGGAATAAAAACAAATGAATTTGTTTTGTTCTCCACTCGTTTTTTCGTAACTATGTAAGAATTCTCAGCTGTTCTTTGTATAAAGGCAGTCTGGGGGATTGATGAAAATCTGGGTTACGAATTGGC
>CAMNJH010000019.1 GCA_946541275.1 uncultured Prevotellaceae bacterium | reverse complement strand
GACGGTAGGCTCGGCCATGGCACCGTCGAAGAGCAGCTCGGCATGGCCGCTGAAACCCGATGGAATGGCGAATTTTCGCTTGTAGTGGCCCTCGCCAATCCAGGGAAGGGCACCTGAGCGCCCGCTCTTCTCGGTGGCCTCTTTCTCGCCGTTCTGCTCGATGCGCACGGTCTGCAAGTCCCATTTCTTGTCGAACGGTCCGCTGATGGCCCAGTCGTGTGGAACGCTGACGGTCTGCCACGAATGCTGGTCGCGGCTGAACTGCCAGTTGTCGGTCAGGGTGATTTCCTGCCGCTGCTGTGCTCCTGCCGTCAAGGCGGAGAATAGAAGAATAGTTGTCAGTAGTTGTTTCATTCGGAGGTGTTATTTCATAGTGGGTTTGTCTTGTTCTATCAGCAGGAGCAGCTTTTCTACGGCCTCGGCCTCGGGGATGTTCTTCTGCACGCATTCCTTGCCGCGGTAGAGCGAAATCTTGCCGCGCCCGGCACCCACATAGCCATAGTCGGCGTCGGCCATCTCACCGGGGCCGTTGACAATGCAGCCCATGATGCCTATCTTCAGGCCCACCAGATGGCTGGTGGCTGCCTTGATGCGGGCGATGGTGGACTGCAGGTTGTAAAGGGTGCGCCCACAGCCCGGACAGCTGATGTACTCGGTCTTGGTGAACTTGATGCGGGCGGCCTGCAGGATGGCGTCGGCCAGTGCCGTTTCCTCCTGCTCATTATTGAAGATGATGAGTTTGGTGGCGCGGCGGTCAATGAGCAGGCTGCCCACGGCCATAGCTGCCTTCAGCTGCAGTAGCTCGCGGTCGGACTCGTGCAGGCGCAGCATGGCCGTGTCGTCAGTGATGGAGCGGGCTACCTCAGCTTTCAGGGCGACACATTCGTCGATGGAATCGACAATTTTGCGCGCCACGGGAATCTCGCACTCTGGTTCTTCCGAGAGCGATACGCGGATGGTGTCGCCGATGCCCTCGGTGAGCAGGGCGCCGATGCCCACGGCACTTTTGATGCGGCCGTCCTCGCCTTCGCCGGCCTCGGTGACGCCCAGGTGCAGCGGGTAGTGCATGTCTTCGCGGTCCATCTGCTGCACCAGCAGGCGCACGCTCTGCACCATGACCACGGTGTTGGAGGCCTTGATGCTGATGATTACGTCGTTGAAATGCTCGCGCTTGAAAATGCGCAGGAACTCCATGCAGCTCTCCACGATGCCGGCGGGCGTGTCGCCATAGCGCGACATGATGCGGTCGCTGAGTGAGCCGTGGTTCACGCCGATGCGCACGGCGGTATGGTGCTCTTTGCAGATGTTGATAAACCTGAGCAGTCGCTCGTCCAGTCGCTGCAGCTCGGCCTGATATTCCTCGTCGGTGTATTCCAGGTGCTTGAAGGTGCGGGCGGGGTCGACATAGTTGCCGGGGTTGATGCGCACTTTCTCGCAGAACTGGGCGGCCACGTCGGCCACCTCGGCGTTGAAGTGCACGTCGGCCACCAGGGGCTGCTGATAGCCGTCGGCCTTCAGCTGCGCGGAGATGTGCTGCATGTTCAGCGCCTCGCGCTTGCCCTGTGTGGTGAAGCGCACCAGTTCGCCACCAGCGTCAATGATACGCTTAGCCTGTGCCACGCATCCCGCTGTGTCGTTGGTATCGACCGTGGCCATCGACTGTATGCGGATAGGATTCTGGCCACCAATGGCCAGCGGGCCCACATGGGCCACGGAGCTAATTCGTCTTATACTCATATTTCACTTCTGACAAATCCTTGTTCGCTTTTTCTATCTTCTGTTTCAGTCCGGCCTTGTGGGCGCTGAGGCGCTGGGCCAGGGCCTCGTCACTGAGGGCCAGCATCTGGCAGGCCAGCAGGGCAGCGTTCTGAGCGGCATTCACGCCAACGGTAGCCACGGGAATGCCCGGGGGCATCTGCACGATGGAGAGCAGGGCGTCGAGACCGTCGAGCATTCCCTTGATGGGCACGCCGATGACGGGCAGTGTGGTCTGTGCTGCTATGACGCCGGGCAGGGCTGCGGCCATGCCGGCTGCAGCAATGATGACGCGGATGCCACGGCCGGCGGCCTGGGCGGCAAACTCCTCAACGGCTTTCGGCGTGCGGTGGGCCGACAAGGCATTCACTTCAAAGGGAACTTGCAGTTCGTCCAGCTGCTTGCAGGCTTTTTCCATGACGGGCAGGTCACTGGTACTGCCCATGATAATGCTGATGATGGGATTCATGTGCTGAATATATTAATAAGGTAATTACTTGCGGTAACCAGGAAGGCTGTGACCAGCCCCACGAAATAGCCTGTCACCACCTGGGCCGTGGAGTGCTGGCGTAGGATGATGCGCGACGTGCCCACAATGCCGGCCACCAGAATGGAGAGGCAGAGCCACAGCAGCGGATAGAAGTGCAGCATGGGGTCGAAGCCGAAGCCCACCAGTGCGCCTGACACACCTCCGATGGCGGCAGCATGGGTGGATATTTTCCAGAAGAAATTGACGATGACGCTGATGGCCTGGATGAGCAGGGCGGCAATGATGATGTCGATGACCAGGTAAACCACATGCAGGTAGTACATCACCCAGATGCACCCCAGGTAGCAGGCGATGGAGATGGCATAGGGTACGATGCGATGGTGCTTCTGTCCCAGCTCCTGCAGTGACCATCCGCGGAAGAGGCGGTAAATGAAGATGAGGATGGTGGGCATGAACACCGTGAGAATGTAGACGATGGCCAGTAGCATCAGCTTGTAGTCTGTGGGCGCCTCCTTGATGAAGGAGAACGTGAGCAGCAGGGCGATGCCCACCAGTGGCAGATAGAACGGCGTGAAAATCATGCTGATGATTCTGGCCGTTATGATAAGTCCTTTTTCGCGTGACACCTGGATGTGCTTGTTTTGACGGTTCTTATTGTGGTTGATTGAAAATGCTTGTCATGCCTTGCGCAAGCGGGCGACGGGCAGTCCCAGCTGCTCGCGGTATTTGGCCACGGTGCGGCGGGCTATGGGGATACCAAGTTGCTCCAGCCTGTCGCGCAGGGCGTCGTCACTCAAGGGCTTGTGTTTGTCCTCGGCCTCGATAAGGTCGCGCAGGGCGCTCTTGATCTTTCGCGTTGACAGCTCCTCTCCGCTCTGTGTGACATAGCTGTCGCTGAAGAAGAACTTCAGCGGGAACGTACCCCAGCGCGTCTGCACATACTTGGAGTTTGATACGCGTGAGATGGTGCTCAGGTCTTGTCCTGTGAGCTCGGCCACGTCTTTGAGTATCATGGGTCGCAGCAGCTCTTCGTCGCCTTCCTCAAAGAAGGGCTTCTGCAGCTGGATGATGGCCTTCATGGTGCGGGTTAGCGTGCGGCGTCGCATCTCCACGGCATCGATGAAGTTCTGCGCGGCGTCCACTTTCTGCTTGGTGTAGAGCAGCGCTTCCTTCTGCTGGCGCGTCATGTGTTCCTTGTTGTCCTGAAACCCTTTCAGCAGGTCGGCAAACGATTGGGAGATTTCCAGCCGTGGTGTTTCGCCGATGTTGAGCGACAGGCTGATGGTGCCATCGTCGTGGGTGTCAACAATGAAGTCGGGCGTAATCTGCTGCATTGACCTTCCCACGGCCTCACCCATGGCAGCTCCGGGTTTGGGGGTCAGGCGTCGCAGCTCAGCCAGCAGCTCGGCGGCCTGGCTGTCGCCCAGATTCATCTGCTGCTGTATGCGGTCCCAGTGCTTCTTTGTGAATTCATCGAAGTAGTCGGTCAGCACGCGGCGCATCAGTTCTTTCTGGGCGGAGTTCTTGCGGCGCTCCACTTGCAGCAGCAAGCACTCCTGCAGAGTGCGGGCTCCAATGCCGGCAGGGTCCAGGCGCTGCAGTTGCCTCAGCAGTTGCAGGGCTTTGTCTTCGCTGATGTCTATACCGTGGTAGATGGCCAGCTGTTCGCAAATGTCGCTCAGCGGGGTTCGCAGCAGTCCGTCATCGTCGAGCGATTGTATGATGTATTCAATGACATAGCGGTCATTATCAGAGAGTTCCATCTCGCCCACCTGTTCCATCAGGACATCGTAGAAAGAGCGCTCCTCGCCATATACCACCTGCTCGTCGTTGTCAACCCAGTTCTTGCCGCCCTGATAGACGGGCAGGTCCTCGTCGTCGCGGCCAATGTTCTCCAGAGCGGCATCCAGAGCGTCACTTCGCTCCTCGCGTTCGCGCTGGGCCTCGTAGTCTTCGGGTCCTTCATTGTCGCTGTCGTTGCTGCCTCCCCAATCAGCCAGTTGTTCGTCGTCGGTCACCGTCTTTTCCAGTGCAGGATTGTCGTGCAGTTCTGTTTCAATGCGTTCGGTCAGCTGCTGTAGAGGCAGTTCCACCAATTGCGTCAGCAACAGCTGTTGCGCCGAGATGGATTGCAGCTGTCGTTGTTCCTGTTTCTGCTCTTGTATCTGCGTCTGTGCCATTTCTTAGCGTCTAAAGTATTCTTTCAGTTCCTCGGCCAGTGCGTGCAGCTGTTGGGGCTCCTTGTCCACCATGCGCTGCCACACCTGCTGGCAGGGCAGGAGCAAAGGTGAGAACGTCACTTCGTTGCGCTCCAGGTAGGGGTCGCAAATCTGGAAGATATCCAGCACTTGCACCACTTCATTAGCCTTCAGCTTCAGCAAGCGTGCCAGTTCGGCCACTTCGGGTGTCTGTGTCACCATGGTCGAGGGTGTCAGCTGGAAATACAGGTCCAGGATGAGGATGAGCATGGCGGGTGTCAGCCGCTCATCTTCGGACAAGGGGCGGAAGTCACGCTCAAAGGTCTCCTGCACCTCCACGCCCTCATAGAACTCGTCGGCAGCGCCGAAGCCTTTCATCTCGCGAAGCAGTCTGACGGCCCTTGCCAGACTAGTGGGGTTGGAGGCATAGGTCTTCCAGTAGCGCTCAATGCGCGGCGTGTCAAGCCTCGCTATCTGCTCCATACGGGCCTGCAGGGCCTGTGGGGCTATGTGCAGCTCCATGCTCAGGCCAACCATCACTCTGCTGTAGAGAGGCTTCACGCCCACGGGCTTTTGCAGATATGCCTGCATCAGCAGCAGCCAATAGTCATCATGCCATTCAACTTTCTTTGCCATGGTGTCAACAATTTATTTTGCAAAATTACGAAAAAAACTCTATCTTTATTCTTTTTTTACGATAAAAAAAGAAAAAAAGATGCCACATATTTCATAATTTTTGTAATTTTGCAGATAATTTCCTAAAACGACGTGTTCATGCAAAGAATATTGGTTACATATCTGGCTCTTCTGCTCTCCATAATAGCGTTGGCTCAATCGCCGAAAGAAGAGTTCAGGAAAAACCTTCACCTCACAGGCAGCAACTTCCTGGCCTATCCTTATCCAAAGACAAACTCATTGACGCCTGCACCTCAAGGCAAGCGCCCATTCTACATCAGCCATTATGGACGTCATGGCTCCCGCTATCAGACTAACGCCATTGACTACGACTATGCTTACGACGTCATGTTGCGAGCTGACGGCGAGGGAGCGCTGAGTGCACTGGGCTGCGATGTGCTCCGCCGGTTGACAGAGGTTCGCAAGGAAGGCCGTTCGCACCTGGGCGAACTCACTCAGCTGGGTGCCCGCCAGAGCCGTGATATTGCCTGCCGCATGTATGAGCGCTTCCCCGAGGTGTTCCAGGGGTCAGTGGTGGTCAATGCCCGCAGTACCACTACGCCCCGCTGCATCCTCTCCATGTCATGTGCGCTGATGGAGCTTCAGAAGCACAATACGAAGCTGCAGATACAACAGGATGCCAGTGACCAATACAACTACTATTTGAAGAATTTCATCGATCCCGTCACCAGTAGTGCCGCCATGGATGCCTACCAGGACTTTTGCAACCAGCATGAGTGCTGGCAACGCGTGGTGGATGCCCTCTTCTCGGACAAAGAATATATGGAGCAGTATGTCAATGGCGAGCGGTTGAACTACTATCTGTTCCGTCTGGCATCAGGCATGCAGAACACCGAGCAGGGCAACAGCATCACCTTCTACGACCTCTTCACCGACGATGAACTCTACGAAGACTGGCTGTGCGAGAATGCTTTCTGGTTCCTGGGCTACGGCTCCTCTGTGCTCACCAACTATGAGCGTCCCTATTCGCAGACCATGCTGCTGCGCACCATCATTGAGCAGGCCGACAGCTGCCTGCGTCTGCCTGCGCCTGGCGCCACCCTGCGCTTTGGCCATGAAACCATGCTTCTGCCTTTCATCTGTCTGCTCAACATAAACGGCTTCGGACAGGCTATTGACGACCTCAACCAGCTGGAGCGCAAGGGCTGGCTGTGCTATCGCGCCGTGCCCATGGGGGCCAATGTGCAGTTTGTGTTCTATCGCTCCGATCCCTCCGACCAGGACGTCCTGTTCAAAGTCCTGCTCAATGAGAATGAGGCCACGCTGCCCCTTCCTTCCCAGCAGGCGCCTTACTATCGATGGAGTGACTTCCGCGATTATTATCTGAAACTATTGGCAGAACACGAAGGAAATTGACCGACCATGCGAATAGGCAACATAGAATTCGGCTCACATCCTGTCTTCCTGGCCCCCATGGAAGATGTCACCGACATTGGTTTCCGCCTGTTGTGCAAGCGTTTCGGCGCCTCCATGGTCTACACCGAATTCGTCAGTGCCGAAGCTCTGGTGCGCGATGTGAAGTCCACTGTCAGGAAATTGCAGATTAGCGACGAGGAGCGCCCTGTGGGCATACAGATTTACGGCCGTGACACTGACGCCATGGTCGAGGCGGCCCGCATGGTGGAGCAGGCTGGCCCCGACCTCATTGACCTGAACTTCGGCTGTCCTGTGAAGAAGGTGGCCGGCAAGGGCGCCGGCGCCGGAATGCTGCAGAATATTCCGAAACTGCTCGATATCACCCGTCAGGTGGTGCAGGCTGTCAGCCTGCCTGTGACCGTGAAGACGCGACTGGGCTGGAATGCTGAACAGCTAGTCATCACCGAACTGGCCGAGCAGCTGCAGGATTGCGGCATTGCGGCGCTCACCATACACGGACGTACCCGTTCGCAGATGTACACCGGACAGGCTGACTGGACGCTGATAGGCGAGGTGAAGCGTAATCCCCGCATCCATATTCCCATCATCGGCAATGGCGACATCACCTCGGCCGAGACGGCCCGCCAGGCCTTCGAGCGCTATGGCGTGGACGCCATCATGGTGGGCCGGGCCACTTTCGGGCGGCCTTGGATATTCAAGGAGATTCATGATGAGTGGGCAGAGGAGCATCAGGATTCTCTTTCTTTTGACGACAAGCTCGACATTCTGGAAGAGCTGCTGCGCATCAATGTGGAGCGCATTGACGAGCAGCGCGGCATCCTGCACACCCGTCGCCACCTGGCCGCCACGCCCATCTTCAAGGCCATCCCTAATTTCCGCCAGACGCGCATTGCCATGCTTCGCGCCACCCGCATGGACGAGCTGCTGCAGATACTTGAACAGACAAGAACTTTGCTAGGTCAATAATATTATTTTGTAAATGAAAGACATTCGACAACTGGCCATCGTAGCGGTGCTTCTGCTGGCCACCATTTCCGTCAGCGCCTCCAAGCTCGTGGGACTGCATGTAATTGACAAGGACTACCTGATGGTCCATTTGCGCGATGGTGAGGTGCACTACCGCGACAGTGGAACGGGGCAGAGTGCCTACCTGGGCCATTCGTTTGCCGAGGGCGACGACACATTGCTGGTCTTCGGCCAGCGGGTGAACACAGAGCTGGCTCAGCAGGCAGCCCAGTGGACCATCAGCTCGGTTGATGACAAGTCGTTTGCCAGCCAGCAGCCACTGGCCGTTTGGCGCAAGTCGAAGCCCATGAACACCGACCACACGCTGAAAGGCGAACTGGACCACTGGCTCTTCCTGCAGTTGCCGCAGTCCATGCGCCAGGGCTGTTCCTATACCGTGACATTGCCCCAGGCCCTGGGGGCTGGCGCAGGGCAGGCCACCGTCTGCTTTGACGTGTGGAACACGCCGTCAGAGGCTATCCACGTGAACATCATAGGCTATTCGCCCCGCGAGGCCCTGCACGCTGCCGACCTCTACCAGTGGCTGGGCGACGGCGGCCAGCGCAACTATCACGACTGGGAGGGGCGCAAGGTGTATTTATATAATGTACAGACACGACAGAAGCAGGCCGTGGGCACCGTGAAGTTCTGGAAACCAGCCACGGAGGCCAGTCACGAGGCTGGGGGCAAGAACCTGGTGGGCACCGACGTGTGGAGTGCCGACTTCCGTGCCGCCCGCCCTGGGCGCTATCGCCTGGTGATTGAGGGCGTGGGCAGCTCCATGGACTTCGACGTGGCCAACAGCGTCTTCCACGAGCCCTACCGCTACTCCGTGCGTGGCTATTACTATATGCGTCTGGGCGAGCCCATCGACCCTGATCACGTGTGGCCCGTGCCCCGTCAGCCGCAGTTCATACCAGAGACCGACCCGAGGGGGCTGACCGTCTACAAGACCGACCTGACGCCCTGGAGCCCAGAGTGGCGCGCACTGCGCACCGACGTATGGGATGAGCCCCACTTCAAGCCCGCCTTGCAGAGCATCTTCTGGCAGCACCGGCTGCCGGGAAGTCCGGTGAACACCGAGGTGCGGGGCGGACATTCCGATGCTTTCGACTGGGATCGCCATCTGGCCCACGTGAGTAATATATACGACCTGCTGCTGCCCTATCTGCTCACTGACGGGCACCTGGCCGACGACGACCTGGGCATCCGCGAGAGCGGCAATGGCATTCCCGACATCATCGACGAGGCCCGCAATGAGGTGGACTTCTTCCTCAGCATCCGTGATGGCGAGGCCTACTCGCAGGGAGTCACCAATCCCTCAACAGAATGGACCATCATGTTCCAGGCCGGTTGTACCACCATGGCTGCCTGGGCCAATGCGGCCAACTGTGCCATGCTGGCCGAGGCTTTCCGCGTGCAGGGCACCACGACCAATGGCGGTCAGAAAGCCACGGCCGACTCCCTATGCCGTTATTATACCGACGAGGCCGTGCGAGCCTTCCGCTTTGCCAGTCGTCAGGACAACCAGCAGCTGGACGACCAGCAGGACGTGGGCAGCATGACCATGCGCGGCCGCGACTTCCGCCAGTTGGCTGCTGCCTATCTTTATAACCTCACCGCCGATGCCCAGTGGGAGCGCATCATGACCGAGGAGTCACTGATGAAGCGTACACTGGAGGAGATATGGGCCGCTGCAGCCTATGTCACCTGCCCTCATGAGCGTCATTTTTCCGATGTCTACAAGCAGCTGCTGTCCGACGTGGACAGACAGGCCGATGCCCACAACGTCAGCCTGATGGCCCAGCGCCCCTCGCGTCGCAGTGCCAACGACCGCCGCTGGCAGACGTCACAGAACCTGCAGCTGGTCATGCTTGCCCATCGTGTGGCCACCACCCGTCAGCGTCGTCAGCAGCTAGAACATGCCATGTACACTGAGGCCGGATGGGCCATGGGCCGCAATCCGGGAAACATTGTAGAGATGACAGGACTGGGCGAGCGCCATATCACCGATGTCTACTCTACAGGCCGCAACGACGGTGAGCCGGGCACACATCCCGGGCAGACCCCCTTCAACGGCACTGAGACCTGGTCGCCTAATAATGGCGGTGATGCCCAGCTGTTGCTGCGGCAGTGCTATCCTGCCTGGGCCGATGGCGGCTGGCCCCGCCAGGAGTCCTTTTTCAATCAGCGTTATTTCTGGGTGAACGGTGAGTTCACGCCCCGCGAGACTATGCGCGGCAAGATGGCCCTGCTGGGATACCTGCAGGCACTGTCGCTAGTTGAGTAGGTGTTTGTCGGTCAGCTATATCTGCCTCATAAACATCGATGAAATGGACGTTTTTGCAGAATGGCCACTTCTTCATATTGGTCTTAAGCCACCGATGAAATGGGCGATTTTGTGAGACTTTCACCCCAGAGGGCACGAAGGGCAAAAAGAGATGAATTGTCTTCAGTGTATGTATCTAAGATGAGTATGAGAATGTGTTTATTCGCGCGCGCGCGGTAAATATAAGACAAATAAAACTGCTACAAGTGCTACTAGCGATTATAAGTGATTGAATCATAACACCTTGTGGGTGCATTTTGATTTTTGGGAAATGCTACTGGAAACGCTACTAGTAGGGATTAATTGCTAGTTGCACATTGTGGCGTTTTTGTGCTGAAATGAGACATACAGAAAAGTCGGGTCCCGACTTTTCTGTATGTCTCATCGGGATTTTTTCATGTGGCGTCGATTTTTCAAAAAACGGCGTCGACTTTTTGAAAAATCTCGTTGACTTTTTCGAAAATCTCGCCGCCATTTTCTGGCCGGTAGCACCAGTAGCATTTTCGGTAGCACTTCCGAGAGGCCAATTTGCACCCGTAAACGGCATAACACCAACTAGTTATAGCCGCAAGTAGCACTTGTAGCACTTTTTTTCGCGCAATATTTACGCGCGCGTATGGATAATATGTAGAATGTGTGAGTATCCTGTAGAAAAGTCATCACCTATAGAAATACGTTTTTGGTTAACAAACGTGTAATAATGTGAAATAACGTTTTGAAATTTGGCAGGTTAAAAAAACCGTTGTACTTTTGCAGCGTACTATTCAACTAGCACACCGAAACAATAATACAAAATTAAATGTAATGATTACTATTCAAGACATTAACTACAGCTACCCGGGTCAGAAGATGCCGGTGTTTAGCAACTTCAGTCTGAGCCTGCCCGAGAACCGTATTTATGGACTGTTGGGTAAGAACGGCACAGGTAAGTCCACTTTGCTTTATCTCATTGCCGGTCTGCTGAGACCAAAGGCAGGTTCTGTTACTTTCGATGGCGTACCAGCTTACAAGCGTCAGGCTTCACAGCTCAGTGACATCTTCCTGGTGTCAGAAGAGTTTGAGTTGCCCGCTCTTTCGCTCGATGCTTATGTAGAGCTGATGCAGCCCTTCTATCCCCGCTTCAGTCGCGATGTGCTGAACCGCTGTCTGCAGGCATTTGAGCTGCCTTCTGTGTTGCAGTTGAACGCCCTCTCCATGGGACAAAAGAAAAAGGTGTACATGAGTCTGGCGCTGGCTGCCAATACCAAGCTGCTGCTCATGGACGAGCCCACCAATGGTTTGGATATTCCTTCCAAGAGCCAGTTCCGCAAGGTAGTAACTGAGAATATGGCCGACGACCGCACCCTGATCATCTCCACCCATCAGGTGCACGACGTGGAACAGCTGTTGGACCACGTGCTCTTCCTCTCTGAGCGCTCTCTGCTGCTTGACAGCTCAATGGCCGATATTACCAAGCGCTTCGCCTTTGAGGTTCGCACCCCGCAGGAGATGGACGACACGGTCATCTATGCCGAACCCTCGCTGCAAGGCAACATGGTAATGGCTCGTCGCCAGGAAGGACAGCCTGAGACACTTGTGAATCTTGAACTATTGTTTAACGCCGTAACGAAAGGACTTGTAAAATGAAACAGACATTCGATACCAACCGCTTCTGGCAGACCCTGAAGTGGACTATACTCACGGAGAAAAAGAGCATTTTCACCGCTTTCATCGCTTTTTTGGTAGGCTTTTTGGCCATCCAGCTGTTCTCGTGCTTCACCATTTTTGACTTGACGCATGGACTGGGACGCGACGCCACCTTGGCAGGTATGCTTTTCAGTGTGGTCGTCTTCGGCTTCATGCAGTCCTATTACGCCAGCGGCGTGCTGGGTAATGCCCGCAGCAGCCGTCAGCGCGCTACGACGCTCATGCTGCCCGCTTCTAATTTGGAGAAGTTCACCACGCGTATGATCTATTGTGTCATCTTCATGCCGCTGCTGCTCCTGTTGGCCTTTGTTGGCGCTACAGCCTTACGCATGCTGCTGGAACTGCTGGCTGGGCACGACACAATATACTGGGGCTTCGACTTACTGGACTATCACTTAGGGCCCCACTATGACCTCTGGCTCTCGTATTTTGGCACCGTCTGGACGCTCAGCCTGTTTGTACTTGGCGGTGTGTTCTTCCGCACCCGTCCCTTCGTGTGGACCAATGTTGTGCTCTTTGCCGGAAGCCTCTTGCTCACCACGCTGATGTTCTATATTGGCACAATGATTGGCGAGGACAACATCAAGAGTTTCCTGATGAACTTTAGTGGCATGACCATAGAAACCTTCGATTTCATCGCTTGTCTCTTCTTCTCTGCACTCATCGTTTTAAACGTCTGGCTCAGCTACAGGCTCTTCTGCCGCTTGCAGATTGTCCAGCATAAATGGTTCAACCTATGATGTTCACCAACGATAAACCCATCTTCCAGCAGATGGCCGACCGTCTGTGCGATGACATCCTGGCTGGAACCTATAACGACGACGACCGCATTCCCAGCGTCCGTGAGTATGCCGTGACACTGGAGGTGAACACGAACACCGCCGTCAAGGCCTATGAGCAGCTCTCGCGTGCAAATGTTATATATAATAAGCGTGGAATGGGCTACTACGTCACTCCCGGTGCACGCGAGCAGATTCTTCAGGAGCGCCGCAAGGCGTTCCTGGAGCAGACACTGCCTGAGCTGTTCCGCCAGATGAGTCTGCTGAAGCTCGGAATTGAGGATGTGGATAAGGCATGGGCAAAGCAATGACTTGCCGCAGCTGTCACTAACTGCTAATATTGTCTAATTCTTTGACAATATGATAGTAAATAAGTGAAAAAAGCTTAGAGAACGATAGCAGAATGTGAGAATATGCTTACCTTTGCTGCTGAAAACTTGTAAATCATTCATAAATACATACGGCCTTGATTCATTTAGAGGACATCAATAAGACCTATCAGGGCGCCCAGCCGCTGCACGTGCTGAAGGGCATCAACCTGGACATCGACGAAGGCGAGTTCGTCAGCATCATGGGCGCCAGCGGCTCGGGCAAGTCTACACTGCTCAACATTCTGGGCATTCTTGACAACTACGACTCGGGCATCTATGAGCTGGCGGGCGTGCGCATCTGGAACCTTTCTGAGCGCAAGGCTGCCGAGTACCGCAACAAGATGATAGGCTTCATCTTCCAGAGCTTCAACCTGATAGGGTTCAAGACGGCCGTGGAGAATGTTGAGCTGCCGCTGTTCTATCAGGGCGTCAGCAGGAAGAAGCGCCACCAGATGGCCCTGGAATATCTGGAAAGACTGGGCCTTCTGGACTGGGCCACCCATTATCCCAATGAGCTTTCTGGCGGACAGAAGCAGCGCGTAGCCATAGCCAGGGCGCTGATCACCCGGCCCAAGCTCATCCTGGCCGATGAGCCCACCGGTGCCCTGGATTCAAAGACCTCTGTGGAAGTGATGCAGCTGCTGAAGGATCTCAACGCCCAGGAGCACATCACCCAGATTATCGTCACCCACGACCCCAACGTGGCACAGCAGACCAACCGCATTATCCGCATCAAAGATGGAATTATTGAATGAAATCTGGCAGACAGCGCGCCGCAACAAGCTGCGTACCTCGCTGACGGGCTTTGCCGTGGCCTGGGGCATCTTCATGCTCATTGTGCTGCTGGGTGCCGGCAACGGGCTCATCAATGCGCAGCTGAAGCAGAGCGACCGCTTCCTCAGCAGTTCCATGGTGGTCTTCGGCGGTGAAACGTCGATGGCCTATCAGGGGCTGCAGGAGGGACGCGACATCAGGCTGCAGGAGCGCGACATCAGAACCACGGCCACGGAATTCAATGACCATATCGATGAGGTGGGCGCCCAGTACCGCACACAGGGCATCATCAGTCTGGGACAGCAGTACCTGTCGACCAGCATCTGCGGCGTCTATCCCAATCACACCAAGATAGACAAGGTAGAGATGCAGCATGGCCGCTTCATCAACGATATTGACATCCGCGAGAAGCGCAAGGTCATCGTGCTGAGCAATAAACAGGCACAAGAGCTGTCTCCCATTCGGACCAGGCTGGAGGCGCTCATTGGCAGCTATGTCAATGTCGGAGCGCTGGCCTTTCAGGTTGTGGGCATCTATAAGGAAAACGAGAATGGTCGCGCCGACGCCTTTGCCAGCTATTCCGCCATCAAGAGCATCTATGGTGCCAAGACCGACGATGCCGGGCGCATTGAGTTCACCTTCCATGGCCTGCCGACGGATCAGGCTAACGAGCAGTTTGAGGCCGACTATCGTCAGCGTCTGAACTTCAATCACCAGGCTCATCCTGAGGATGAGAGTGCCATTTGGCTGTGGAACCGCTTCACGCAGAACATGCAGATGCAAGAGGGCATCGGCATCATCCGCACTGCACTGTGGATAGTAGGACTTTTCACGCTGCTGAGCGGTATAGTCGGCGTGAGTAACATCATGCTCATCACCGTGAAGGAGCGCACCCACGAGTTCGGCATACGCAAAGCTATTGGAGCCAAGCCCTGGGGTATCCTGAGGCTTATCATCGTGGAAAGCGTCATCATCACCACCTTTTTCGGCTATATTGGCATGGTGCTCGGCATAGGAGCCAATGAATGGATGAACGTCATGCTGGGTCACACCAAGGTAGACGCCGGACTGTTCAAGGCCACCATGTTCGTCGACCCTACCGTGGGCATCGACGTCTGCATAGAGGCCACACTGGTCATGGTTATTGCCGGAACCATAGCGGGACTCATACCCGCTTTCAAGGCCAGCCGCATACGACCCATTGAAGCGCTCCGCGCAGATTAGACCCGATGACTTGGGGCATTTGATAATAAGAGAATAGACCATGCGAATAGACCTTGATTCATACAGAGAAATCCTGAACACCCTGACCCGTAATAAGTCAAGGTCGTTCCTCACGGGCTTCGGCGTGTTCTGGGGCGTCTTCATGCTGGTGGCGCTCATTGGCGGCGGCCAGGGAATGAAGGAGATGCTCAACAAGAACTTCGAAGGCTTCGCCACCAACTCGGCCATCGTCTGGGCACAGCCCACGAGCAAGGCCTACAAGGGATTCCGCAAGGGGCGCATGTGGGAGATGGAGTACAAGGATGTGGAGCGCCTGAAGAACAGCATCCCCGAACTCGACGTCGTCAGCCCTGTGCTCTTCAGCAACGGTGGAACCGCCTATTTTGGTGACCGCAAGACCACTGTGGGCATCAACGGCGTACAGCCCAACTACCTGCGCGTCAGCGAGCCGAAGTTGCTCTATGGCCGCTACCTCAACGACATGGACGTGGCCCAGTGCCGCAAGGTTTGCGTCATCCAGAAGAAAACCTATAAGGATCTCTTCCCTGGTGGCGGCGACCCCTGCGGCCAGTACATCCGTGTCGACTCCGTCCACTATCAGATTGTGGGCGTCGACTACAGCTCCGCAGAGGGCATCAACATGGGCTCTGAGGAAGGAACCCTGATGCTGCTGCCCATCACACTGATGCAGCGCACCTACAACCTGGGGCAGCAGGTGCACATGATTGCCGTGACGGGGCGCAAGGGGGTGGTGATGAGCACCATCGTCCCCCGCATTCGCGAGACTGTGGCCCGTGCCCACAATGTTGACCCAACCGACGAGCAGGGCGTCATGGTGTTCAACACCGAGGTGCTCTTCCAGTTGCTCGACTCCCTGTTCCGTGGCGTCAACTTCCTCATCTGGCTGGTGGGACTGGGCACGCTCCTGGCTGGAGCCATCGGTGTGAGCAACATTATGATGGTCACTGTGCGTGAGCGCACCACTGAGATAGGCATCCGCCGCGCCATCGGTGCCACACCCCGCAACATCCTCTCGCAGATTATCTCCGAGAGCATCGTCCTCACCCTTGTGGCGGGCATGAGCGGCATACTCTTTGCCGTGGCCATCCTGCAGATGCTGGAGCTGGCCAACACTGAGGACGGCATTGTGTCAGCCCATTTCCAAGTGGGCTTCTGGACAGCTATCCTGGCCGCCTTGGTCATCAGTCTGATGGGTGTGCTGGCAGGACTGGCCCCTGCTGCCCGAGCCATGAGCATCAAGCCCGTGGATGCGATGAGAGACGAATAAGTAAACGAATAAGAAATCAATAAACAGACTAAAGATATGGGAATTTTCAGTAGCAAAGGTAATCAGTCGCCCTCCCGTTCCGGAGGGCACCGGGGATGGTTCAAGCTCTTTGTGGCCGCCCTCATTGCGCTTGTCTTCATCGGAACCTTCGTGTTCCTCTGGCAGAAAAGCCTGCCCAAGGAGATTGTATATCAGGAGTTTACCCCTGAGAAGCAGGACATTCGCAAGACCACCATCATCACGGGCAAGATAGAGCCCCGCAACGAGGTGAATGTGAAGCCGCAAATCAGCGGAATCATTGCCGAGCTGATGAAGGAGCCCGGCCAGACCGTACAGCAGGGCGAGGTTATCGCCAAGGTGAAGGTCATTCCCGACATGGGTTCGCTCTCGTCGGCAGAGAGCAGGGTGCGCTTGGCCGACATCAACTTGCGCCAGGTGGAGAACGACTTCGCCCGTACAGACAACCTGCACAAGCAGTCGTTGGTCAGCGACGAGGACTTTGAGAAAGCCCGCCAGCAGCTGCGCCAGGCCCAGGAAGAAAAAGCCGCCGCCGTGGATGCCCTGCAAGTGGTGCGCGACGGTGTGTCGAAGTCGAATGCATCGGCCTCCTCCACGCTCATCAGGAGCACCATCAGCGGCGTCATCCTCGATATCCCCGTGAAAGTGGGCAATTCTGTCATCAACTCGAACACATTCAACGATGGCACCACCATTGCCACCGTTGCCAACATGCAGGACCTCATCTTCCGTGGCAATATTGACGAGACCGAGGTGGGCCAGCTGGCCATCGGCGTGCCCATGAAGATTACCATTGGTGCGCTGCAGGATTTGAGTTTCGATGCCAGCCTGGAGTACATCTCGCCCAAGGCCACTGAGAGCAACGGTGCCAATCAGTTTGAAATCAAGGCTGCCGTGGTCATCCCTGCCGATACTGACGGCACTGCTTCTGGTCGCACCCTTCGCGCCGGCTATTCCGCCAATGCAGAAATCGTGCTGGCCAAGGCCGAGCAGGTGCTCAGCGTTCCTGAGAGTGCCATTGAGTTCAGTGGCGACTCTACCTTTGTCTATGTCCTCGATGGCACTGCTGATGGTAAGCCTAACTATAAGCGCTGCCCCGTGACCACGGGCCTGAGCGATGGTGTCAGTATTGAAATCCGCTCGGGCATCACCGCCAGCGACAAGGTGCGTGGCCCTCAAATCATCACTGAAGAAGAATAAGTTGAGGCCGAAAGGGTTAAATGATTAATAAGAAAAGAATTATAAGTCTATGAAACGGATTCTGCTGTATTCCTCATTTCTCATTTTTCAATTCTCTTTTCAGGATGTGGTAGCCCAGACACCCTGGACGCTGGAGCGCTGCATTGACTATGCCGTGGAACACAACATCAGCATTGAGCGCTACAGGCTGCAGTTAGAACAGCGCGAGGTGCAGCTCAACACCGCTCGCCATCAGCGGCTGCCCGACCTCAATGTATCGGTAGGCGAGAACCTTTCTTTCGGTCGAGGCCTCACCGCCGACAATACCTATACGAACACTAATACTTCGTCTACCTCCTTCTCAGTGGGCACCAGCGTGCCGCTGTTCACCGGCTTCCAGATTCCCAATCAGGTGAAGCTGAACCAGTTGAACCTGGAGGCAGCCACCTACGACCTGGAGCGTGCCAAGAACGACGTCCGCGTGCAGGTGGCGCAGCAGTTCGTGCAGGTGCTCTACGACATGGAAATCCTGGAGGTGGCCCGTCGTCAGATCAGCATCGACTCAGCACAGACAGCCCGCCTGCAGGCCCTACTCGACGTGGGTCGCACCAGTCAGGCCGAGCTATCACAGCAGCAGGCCACCTTGGCCCAGAGCCGTCTCACCGCCACGCAGGCGCAGAACAACCTGCAACTGGCTCTTCTGAACTTGTCGCAACTGCTTGAGCTTGAGACTCCTGATGGATTTACGATAGAGGCTCCCTCGAACCTTCCCCAATTGGGGGAGGCCGCAGTGCCAGAAGTAGAAGCCACACCCAGTTGGGCCAAGTTGGAAGGGGCCTTGCTTACTCGCCCGGAAATCCAGGCTGAGCAGCTGCGCCTGAAGGCCACAGAGAACAGCATTGCCATTGCCAAGTCGGGCCTCTACCCATCGCTGAGCTTCAGTGCTGGCCTGGGCACCAACTACTACACCACCTCGGGCTATAAGGCCGACCCCTTTGGCAAGCAGCTGAAAAACAACTTCAGCCAGTATCTGGGACTGAATCTCAGCATTCCCATCTTCAACCGCTTCCAGACACGCAACAGCATCCGCTCGGCCAAGCTGGACCGTGTGAACCAACAGCTACAACTGGACCAGACGCACAAGCAGCTCTACAAGGAGGTGCAGCAGGCATACTACAACACCGTGGCAGCCCAGGCTAAGCTGACCAGCAGCGTTGAGGCCCGTCGTGCCAGTGAGGATGCCTTCCGGCTGATGCAAGCCAAGTACGAGCAGGGCAAGGCCACCAGCACCGAGTTCAATGAGGCCCGGGCCAACATGCTGAAGGCCGAAAGCGACCTGACGCAAGCCCGCTATGAGTTCCTCTATCAGCGTGCCCTCTTGCAGTTCTACTACGGCGAGCCTCTGCATTTCTGAAGGATGAACCCCATACACGTCGTTGTCCAAGTTGTCTTTAAGGCTAAAAATGGTAGCTATTTAAGACAACTTGGACTATCAGAGGGCAATAGACGGTATATTCGCCAGAACGGAAGATACTGTTTTCTACATTCCTCCACTCCTTCCACTCTTAATTTCAAATCACCCATTTCATCGGTATTTATGTTCTCAGTTCGAGCGTAAAAATGGGAGCTTTTTGCAATTGATGAGCCCATTTCATCGATGATCAGGTAGCCCTGATTATTCAGGCTGCACACATTTTCAAAAGCATCCATTTCATCGATAATTGAGAGAGGAACAGCAATGGCCTTGTCCGCCATTGGCCTGGAATGGAGTCTTTCAACGCTCCCTGAGCCCCCTCTAAGATTCTTCGACGTGCGAAGCGGTGGAGTCGAGCGAGTGTTGGGGCAGGGGGGTGTTGGCCTCTACTTTTATCACTGTATCCTTGATTATACGTGCGCATGAGTGTAAAACAATACAACATCTGCCATAAACATCGATGAAATGGATGACTTTTGAAAAATAACTATTCAACGCATTGGCGTTGACTTCGTAGAAACCAGAATCAATCAAAGTCATACCAGCTATAGTAACACAGCACTTCGTGCCAACAGCTTTTTTATAGCATATATTATCCCCTTTTTCTTTAAAAATACCCATTTCATCGACATATTTTGCTGAGATTGCACACTTTTTTCCCTTATCACTATCCCTTTACCGAGGCATTATGGCCACAAATATTTTCTTCATCCTTATGTGCGCGCGTATTTATTGCGCGAATAGAGGTGCTAAAAGTGCTACTGGACGTATTAACTGGCTGATATGATGTTTTTTACGGGTGCAAATTGGCTTCACAGAAGTGCTACCAAAAATGCTACAGGTGCTACCGGTGAGCCCCACGGCCCCTCGAAATTATGAAAGGGCGGTGAGATTTTTCAAAAAGTCAACGAGATTTTTCAAAAAGTCGACGCCATTTTTTGAAAAGTCTGCACAAATGCACCAAAATGTGCAACAACTAGTTCACCTACCCAATAGTGTTTTCAGTAGCACTTTCAGATTATAAAAATGCACCCGCAATATGTTGTACTTTAGAGTGTTATAATTGAATGTAGCACTTGTAGCACTTTTTTCCGTCACATATATCGCACGTGCGTTATAAGGCCAAAAATCGGAAAAAACATGTTAAAAAAGTGTGGTCATGAATCATTATCCAATTTTAATCCGTATCTTTGTACACTCAAATATTAATAGGGTGCTGGCGTTGAAGACAGTTTCCCGCAAAAACTAACTCAAGAAGAATGATGAAGAAGACAGGCTATGTGCTGGCCACCATCCTGATGCTGGTGCTTGCGGCTTTCCTCTTGTACGAGGGGTGGCCTGTGCTGTTGCGCTTTTTCGATTTGATAGGACGCTACATGTGGGTGGGCATAGGTATAGCAGTTTTCTTTGTGCTTCGCTATTTTGCAAAAAAGAACCGCGACTGGCTGGAGACCCTGTCGCATGAGCTGACTCATGCGGTGATAGCCATTCTGTTCCTGCGCGAAATCACGTCGTTCCAGGCCAACAAGAAAAATGGGGTTGTATGGTCCAGGGGTGCCCGTTGGAGCGAGCCCTTTGTTGCCCTTGCACCTTACTGCCTGCCTCTGTTCACCTATATCATGCTGATTATATGGAGCCTTGTGGCCAGCCGCCAGCTGGTGGGGAGCCATAATCATTTGTGGGGAATTGATCTGTTGGTAGGCATCACTCTGGGTTTTCACTTCGTCTGCTTCAAGGCTCAGACGGGTAACCATGAAACCGACATCACCAAGTTCCCTACGTTCTTTTCCTACACCTATATTTGGTTTTTCCGTCTGGTGAATCTTTTGGTAATACTGCTCTGCTATATGCCAGCCCACAAAACGGGCGAGCCGTTGAAGGTGTGGGGAGCATTCTGGTATCTGATAGAGCACTTCTGGAAAATCTTATTCTAAAGCATGTATAACCACTAAAAATTAAGCTTATGATTAACCATAGCGAATTGAAATTTACAGAAGAACTGGAGTTGCGTAAAGATTACTCCACCAACTACATCATTCTGCATCATACGGAAGTGGAAACACCACACACCGTTAACGATATCCATCGCTGGCATCAGAAAAAGGGTTATGCAGGCATAGGGTATCATTATTTCATCAGAAAGGATGGCGAGATATACGAAGGAAGACCGATAGAAACCGTGGGAGCCCATACCAAGGGGTACAATGGTGAGTCGGTGGGGATAGCCTATGAAGGCGATTTCAACAAACAGACCATGAGCGAACGGCAGGAAGATGCCGGTGTGATGCTTATCGCCCTGTTGAGCCTGGCTTATGAGGATGCTGGGGTGGTGGGACGGAGCGAGCTTGCGGACGGCACCAGTCCGGGAAAGCATTTCCCCCTAGAGCGCATCAAGGAGAAGGTGGAAACCTGCAAAAAGTGGCTCAAAGCCCTGTTTGGCGAAGAGAAGCAATTCTGGATCATGGACGCTGAAGGCCGCAACCACTATGTGGGACTGGATAACGAAGCCAACGAGAAGAGGCAGCAAATGCCCAGCTCGTTCACAGACGGCAACTTTGATTATAACAAAATTCTGGATTTGCTTAGTGAAGTCACTGAAGGAAATTATTAATAAACATTCTACATTTATTCATTCATAAAATTCTAATTACATTATGGGAGGACTAATTGGTTCAATTATCATTGGAATTCTGGCTGGCTTTATAGCTGGCAAGTTGATGAAAGGTGGCGGCTTCGGTCTGCTGATGAATCTGCTGCTCGGCGTGCTCGGCGGTGCACTGGGTGGCTGGCTGTTCGCTGAGCTGGGCATTACCTGGGGTGGCTTAGTGGGGCAGCTTGGAACGGCTGTGGTTGGTGCCGTACTCATTCTTTATATAGCATCACTACTGAAGAGGTAGCCGCCTATGGATAAGTACTTAGCCTCTGCTGTCCGCTATGACTGCGGCATGCAGTTTGAGCGCTGTGGCAGGAGTGGCGTGCTACTGCCCAAGGTGTCATTGGGCTTCTGGCATAACTTTGGCAGCGTAGACCCTTACGAGCGCTCGCGTGAGATTACCCGCTTTGCGCTGGATCACGGTGTGGTACACTGGGACCTGGCCAACAACTACGGCCCCCGCTATGGCTCAGCTGAAGAGACTATGGGCCGCCTGATGGACGATGACTTCCGTCCCTATCGTGACGAGCTCTTCATAGCCTCCAAGGCCGGCTACGACATGTGGCCTGGACCCTATGGCAACTGGGGCTCGCGCAAGTACCTGATGGCCTCACTCGACCAGTCGCTCTGCCGTATGCACCTGGACTATGTGGACTTGTTCTACAGCCACCGCTATGACCCCGAGACACCCTTGGAGGAGACGCTGCAGGCACTGGTCGACATAGTGCGCAGTGGCAAGGCGCTCTATGTGGGTATTTCGCGCTGGCCGCTGGAGGCCACACGCTTCGCCTATGACTACCTGAAGCAGCGCGACGTTCCCCTACTGATTTATCAGGGCAGGTTGAACATGCTGGACCGCGAGCCGCAGGACGAAGGCATACTGGACTTCTGTGCTGAAAAGGGCGTGGGTTTCATCAGCTTCTCACCGCTAGCTCAAGGACTGCTCACCGACCGCTACCTGAACGGCATTCCCGAAGAGAGTCGCATGGCCAAGGGCAAATTCCTGAAGGAAGAGATGCTCACCCCCGAGCTGCTGGCTCAGTTGCGCCAGTGGAATGACGAAGCTGCAGCCCAGGGTCGTACGCTTGCCGAACGGGCCCTGCGCTGGATTCTGGAGCAGCGTGGCGTCACCAGCGTCCTGGTGGGTGCCAGCTCAACCCGTCAGCTGGAGCGCAACCTGAATGCTCTGAAATGAAACAGATACTTTTGATTAACGACATTGCTGGCTACGGAAAGGTGGGCATGGCAGCCATGCTGCCCATCCTGAGCTATATGGGCATACCTGCCTTCTGCCTGCCTACGGCGCTGGTGTCGAACACGCTGAACTATGGCGAGTTTACGCAGATGGACACCACTGACTACATGCGCAATGTGTTTCCCATCTGGCAGCACCTGGGCTTCCATTTCGATGCCATCTGCACCGGACTGATGTTCAGCCGGGAGCAGGCTGAGCTGGTGGGAGCCTACTGCCGTGAGCAGGCCGAAAAAGGCTGCACCGTGTTTGTTGACCCCGTGATGGGCGATGGCTATGAGCTGTACAATGGCATTGACCAGCGACAGGTGGAGCTGATGCGCCGCATGGTGGGCGTGGCCCATCTGGTCAAGCCCAATTATACCGAGGCTTGCTTCCTGGCTGGCGTGCCCTGCCAGCGGGGCGGCATCACGCACGATGGAGCACGTCGGCTGCTGGACAGTCTGCTGCTCATCGGGGCCCGCTCGGCCATCATCACCAGCTGCATCATTGACGGGCGCAACATGGTGTGCGGCTATGACGCTGACTCGGGCGAGTACTTCTTCCATGAGTATGAGGAAATACCGGGCCAGTTCCATGGCACGGGCGACATCTTCTCGGCTGTGCTCATAGGTTCTTTGCTGGGGGCAGGTCAGGAACTCCCTACCGCCACCCGCCGCGCCATGGATGCCGTGAGTCAGATGATAGAGCGCAATCGTGACGTCACCGACCACAACTGCGGCATCTTCATTGAGCGCTGTCTGGATTTGCTGTAGCCAAAAGGACTGGCAGAAAAGTTTGGTGTGCTTAAAAAAGCAAGAGACATGGCAAAAAATACGAAAAAAGTTGCACAAAACTGTATAGATTGTGCAGGTTTTGGCCTTTCTGTCCTCTCATTGACGCTCGCAGCCCTTGCTCAAAAGTCCAAAAAAGTCAACAAAGGCCATTTTTCGCTCCAGAATGCCTCTCGTTCGTGAACTTTTTGTTTGGGGAAATTTTGAACACAATACTGCTATACATTCCCTTGATGATTCTGCGGATGGCCTTCACTGATAATCTCCTCATACAACGCAAAGCCATCTATACTATTTTCGTAATGCGAATGGCTGTACTCACCGTTTGCTACCGTAAAACTTGTTTCCATTCGTGCCATTCGTCTTCATTCGCTGTTTTTGGAGGCTACCATTGTGGGCTGGCTTTTTCTGCGAAAATAATCATAAATGGGGATTGCAAGCGTTGGAAAAAAGTTGTACCTTTGCACCCGATTTTCGGAACAACGCGATTTATGAAGAAATGGTTTGTATTGTTGATGCTGGTCGTCGCCTTTGCTGTTGCCGCTGAAGCCCAGCGCCAGGAGGCCATGAAGCAGACGGTGGCCTATCTGGCATCGCAGGAGCTGGGTGGCCGCTACCCCGCCACGGCTGGCGACACGCTGGCATCGGAGTATATAGTGAAGCAGCTGCGCAGCCTGAAGCTGAAGCCCGTGGTGAAGGGAAAGAAGAAGAAGGGATTCTACCACGACTTCACCTACGGGAAAGAGGTGGAGCGCGCCACGCACAACATCATCGCGGTGCTCAAGGGCACCGACAAGCGTCTGAAGAACGAATATATTGTTGTGGGTTCGCACTACGACCATTTGGGACTGGGTGGCAAGGGCTCCGGCTCGCGCCGCCCCGACACCTTGGCCGTGCACCCCGGTGCCGACGACAATGCCAGCGGCGATGCCGTGGTGCTGGAGCTGGCCCGGCATTTCAAGGAGGTGGGGTCGCCACGCAACATCATCTTCGCCTTCTTCGGCGCTGAGGAGCAGGGGCTGATAGGCTCGAAGCAGTTTTTGGAGTGGATGGAGAAGGGCGACGGCAGACGCATCAACCTGCCCGCTGGCAAAGACGGGATGGTGGCCATGGTGAACCTTGACATGGTGGGGCGCATGCGCGACAACGCCCTGAGCGTCGCGGGCACCGGCACCAGCTCGGAGTTCAAGGCAATGGCGGAGCAGACGGCCGCGCAGACCCACCTAAACATCAGTTGCACCCCCGACGGCTACGGCCCCAGCGACCATGCGTCGTTTGTGGCGGCAGAGATTCCCGTGCTCTTCCTCACCACTGGCGGCCACATGGAGTATCACACGCCCGATGACGTTCCCGCTACCCTGAACTACGACGGCATGCAGCAGACGCTGGACTTCACGAAGGAGCTGATAGCCCGGCTGGCGAGCATGCCCACGCGCCCCGACTATATCAACGTGCCCAGCAGCCAAAGGATGAGCCATGCCAACCTGAAGGTGACGCTGGGGCTGATGCCCGACGTGATGGGGCAGAGCCGCATTCCAGGACTGCGCGCCGACATCGTGGTGGCAGGGAAGCCGGCACACAACGCTGGCATCAGGAGTGGCGATATCATTCAGGAAATTGACGGCAAACCCGTGAACGACATGAATGGGTATATGGAGCGCTTGTCGGAGCTGGAGCCCGGCACCACCATCCCCGTGAAGGTGCTTCGAGGCGAGAAGATAATGACCTTTCAAGTACACTTAAGCCCCGCAAAGAAATAAGAGGAATCCACTGGTTATCCGGAAATTCCGGAAAGTCCGGATAATCCGGAAAGCCCGGACAAGTCGGAGGAAAAAAACATGGCATAAGCATGAATAATCAAGTTAACACTTCAAAAAGATGAAGAAATATGTATATTGGCTATTGGCCGTTGTCATCACCCTGGTGCTGAGCTTCTACCAGCGCATGACGGGCCCCACGCATCCCCAGCGCGTTGACGTGGAGGTGAATGGTGAAAACTATAAGCAGAGGCTGCCCCGCAGCGGTGTGCAGCACGACGTCACCATAGTGCTGACGGACGTGCCGCAGACCATTGAGGCACAGCTGCACTACCGCCGCTATCCCACGGCAGATGCCTACACCACCGTGGACTTCGGTTGGAGCGGCGGCGGCGACGGCCAGCCAGCGCAGTGGCAGGCAACGCTGCCCGTGCAGCCCGTGGGTGGCAAGCTGCAGTATTACCTCACGGTGGGAGGAAAGGACTATCTTGCCGACGAGCCAGTGGTGATACGCTTCCGCAACGATGTGCCTGCCGCCATCCTGGTACCCCACATCCTGCTGATGTTTGCCGCCATGCTGTTTGCCGTCTATACCCTGTTGCTGGTCATCACCCGCAAGGAATACGCTCGGTGGCTGAAGATGACGGTGGCGACGCTCTTCGTGGGCGGTTTCATCTTCGGCCCTCTGGTGCAGCATGCCGCCTTCGGTCCCTGGTGGACGGGATTCCCCATCGGCACCGACCTCACCGACAACAAGACCCTGCTGTCGTTCCTGTTCTTCGTGGCGGCCCTTGCCACCCTGAAGTGGAAGCACAACCGTTGGGTGGTAGGCTTGGCGGTGCTGTTCATGATTGCCATCTTCAGCATCCCCCACAGTGCCTACGGCTCGGAGTATGACTATGCCAAGCAGCAGTTGAGCACAGAGAAATAAAGACTATACTAGGCATTGAGTAACCATTTAATTAATTTCCAATTTATGAAATTCAAAAGTTTAATGACAATGATGGTGGCCGCTGTGGCCATCGTGATGGGCATGAGTTCATGCAGTAGTGACGACGACGAGCCGGAGGTGGCCGTTGCCGAACAAGTGGCCGGTTCTTATGATGGCAATGAGATTTTCGTGGTCGATAACGAGGAGTCGTCGAACGATACCAAGACCTACCAGTTTGTCAAAGCTACCGACGTGTCCATAGACATGACCATCCCCGAGGTGGGCATGGGCATGATGACCATCCCCTCGCTTTCGGTGAAGGGCATCACCCTCTCAAAGGACGGCAATACCATCAAGGGAAGGCTCGCATCCTACGAAGGCACTTTGAAGGGTGCCGACGGGACGGACAAGGCCTATACCGTGAGTGACCTGACGGCCTTGTTCAGCGATAAGACTATCGTCGTGACTTTCGCCCTGAAGTATGGCAGGATGCCATTCCCCTTTGCCGGAACATTTACAGGAACCAAGAAATAAGTGGTGACAGGGCGCTTCAGATTTTTCCTATTGGCTGGCATGGCATGGGCTGTGCCAGCTATTCCACTCTCTGCCCAGACCACCATCCGCGACTCCGTCAATCTTGAACCCGTCGTCGTGACGGCCTCGCACTCGCCCAAGGCGCTGAAGGATGCCCCCGTGGTGACGCGGCTGATTACCCTGCACGACATCAAGATGGCCGATGCCACCAACGTCCAGGACATGCTGACGCACGAGATTCCGGGCCTGGAGTTCGGCTTCGCCATGAGCCAGGAGACGTCGCTCCGCATGGGCGGCTTCGGCGGCAATGCCGTGCTCTTCCTCGTCGATGGCGAGCGCATGGCGGGCGAGACGATGGACAACGTGGACTACAACCGGATGACGCTCGACAACGTGGGGCGCATAGAGATTGTGAAGGGGGCGTCGTCGGCCCTCTACGGCTCGAATGCCG
>CAMNJH010000018.1 GCA_946541275.1 uncultured Prevotellaceae bacterium | reverse complement strand
GCTCAGAGTAGCCTACCTTGTTGGTGTAGTCCTCCACCTTCTCCATCAGGCCGGCGGTCTCCAAGTCCTTGGCTATCTGCTTACGACAGTCAAAACGATCCATTCCTACATAGAGCGTGGACTGATCGCTGATGGTTCCATCAGGATTGAATATATCGATAGTTTCCAGCTGGTGTGTTTTTCCCAGCATGTTATCGTTTTTGTCGTGAGCGGGTGTCACCTTCAAGCAACCTGTACCGAACTCTATTTCCACGTAGCGGTCTTCGATAACTGGGATTGAACGATTTACCAACGGAACAATGACACGACGGCCCTTCAACCACTGGTTCTTCGGGTCCTTGGGATTGATACACATGGCAGTGTCACCCATAATAGTCTCAGGGCGAGTGGTGGCCACCACAGCATAGAAGCCACGCTCATCATGATGGATAATGTTACCCTCTTCTGCCAGTTTTTCCAAATTATCCAGACCTTCCACGCCATTTTGGCTCTGATCCACATAATACTTGAGGTAATAGAGTTTTGATTTCTCCTCCTTGTAGACCACCTCCTCGTCGCTCAGTGCGGTTAGTGCCTTGGGATCCCAGTTCACCATGCGCAAGCCACGATAAATGTAGCCTTTACGATAAAGGTCAACGAAGACCTTGATGACGCTCTCCGAACGCTTTTCGTCCATGGTGAAAGCAGTACGATCCCAGTCACAGGAAGCACCCAGCCGGCGCAGCTGCTTCAATATGATGCCACCATGCTCGTCAGTCCAGGCCCAAGCGTGCTTCAGGAACTCCTCACGAGTCAAGTCGTGCTTCTTGATGCCCTGATCGGCCAGCTTTTTCACCACTTTCGACTCAGTAGCTATCGAGGCGTGGTCAGTACCAGGCACCCAGCAGGCATTCTTTCCTTCCATACGGGCACGACGCACCAGAATGTCCTGAATCGTGTTGTTGAGCATATGCCCCATGTGCAATACGCCCGTCACATTAGGAGGTGGGATAACTATAGTGTAAGGTTCACGCCCGTCCGGCTTTGAACTGAAGAGCTTGTTGTCAAGCCAATACTGATACCATTTACCTTCGACCTCACTGGGGTCGTATTTACTTGCAATTTCCATACCTAATAAATGCTTTCTCTTTTTGGGATGCAAAGGTACGAAGAAAAAACGAGACAAGTGTTGGTGGCAACGTTAATCGAAGTTAAATGTTAGCCATATATTGAGCGCACATATCAGCACAACGCTCTCCGTCGACGCCAGCCGACACAATTCCGCCAGCATATCCAGCTCCTTCACCACATGGAAAAAGCCCACGCAGACGCACATGTTGCAGTGTATCAACATCGCGTACGATTCGTATAGGAGATGACGTACGGGTTTCCACGCCAATCATCACCGCCTCATTGGTCAGGAAGCCATGAGCTTGCTTTCCAAAAGTGCGGAAGCCCTGTTGCAACCTTGACGACACGGCTTTTGGCAGCCAGAAATGCAGAGGGGAAGAAAGAATGCCTGGAGCATAGGAGCTGCGGGGCAAATCGTAGCTGAGCCGGCCATTGACAAAATCTGCCATGCGCTGGGCTGGTGCCGTCTGCTTCATATTGGCCTGCTGCCAGCACACCCGTTCCAGCTCCTCCTGATAACGGAGTACTCGAAGCACGTCGTTGCCCTCTATATCTTCAGGGCGCAGCTCTACTACCATACCGCTGTTGCTCCACTTCGTACCACGATTAGCAGGGCTCATGCCGTTGACCACCACCTGTTCCGCCCCTGTTGCAGCGGGGATGACAAAACCACCTGGGCACATGCAGAAAGAATAGACGCCACGCCCTTCAACTTGGGTGACGAAAGCGTATTCGGCAGCGGGAAGCCACTGACCCCTACCCTCCTTGCGATGGTACTGAATCTGATCAATCAGTTGAGCAGGATGCTCCAGTCTGACACCTACTGCAATACCTTTTGGTTCTAATTCAACCTTTGATTGAAGCAAATACTTATAAACATCTCTGGCTGAATGACCTGTCGCCAAAATAACGGGGCCTAGGAACTCTTTCCCAGCCACGCATCCCACCACCCTATCTTCATTTATCAGCAACTGCGTCATCTTTGTCTGGAAGTGCACTTCTCCCCCACAGCTGACAATCGTTCTCCGGATAGACTCAATGACCTGTGGCAAGCGGTCAGTACCAATGTGAGGATGAGCATCGGCCAGAATGGATGTCGAGGCACCATGCTGGCAAAAGACGTTCAGTATTTTCTCTGTACTGCCACGTTTCTTGCTGCGTGTGTAAAGCTTTCCATCCGAATAGGCCCCTGCTCCACCTTCACCAAAACAATAGTTGCTCTCAGGGTCCACCTGTTGAGTCCGCGAAATGCTTGCCAAGTCCTTCTTTCGTTCGTGCACATCCTTACCACGCTCTAAGACAATAGGCCTATAGCCCAGCTCTATCAGGCGCAGTGCAGCAAAAAGACCACCAGGTCCTGCCCCAACCACGATGACTTGCGGGCGGGAGCTGACGTCATGATATTCCGTGTGTACATACTCATCGTCCGACGGTAGCTCATTGATGTATAGCCTAACCTTCAAGTTGATGAAAATGGTACGCTGGCGAGCGTCAACAGAACGTTTCAGAATTCTGACGCCCTTGAGCGCACTAAGCGCTATTCCATGCTCGTCAGATATATACTTACGCAAATTGTCAGAATCGGCCGCCACTTGTGGCAGCACACGAAGCTGTAGTTCCTGTATCATGGTGCAAAGGTACGATTAATCCATGAACGAAGAAAAAATCCAAACGAGTTTTTTTCGTAGGAAGCCTACTTTTTCCAAAATGGCGTTGACTTTTTTCATATGAAGCCACTATAATTTGAAAGGAAATTTTGTTTTTTCCTCACTTATTCGTACCTTTGCACGCAAAAACGTAAAAAAAGCATAGCATGAAGGTAATGAAATTCGGCGGAACCAGTGTAGGCTCCGTGGAAAGTATTCTGAATCTGAAAAAAATCGTGGAGGCTGAGGAGAAGCCTGTTATAGTAGTGGTGAGCGCCCTGGGTGGCATCACTGACCGCCTGCTGGCCACTTCACTCCTGGCCCTGGCTGGCGACGAACAGTGGCGGACGGAGTTTGAAGCCATCAAAGAGCGCCACTACGACATGATAGACCAGCTTTTCATCAACAATACCAAACAAGAACAGCTTAGGAAGACCATTGCCTCTTTCTTCCGCGAGCTGGAATCCATCTATTATGGTGTCTTCCTGATTCACGACCTCAGTGCGAAGACCGAAGCTGCCATTGTCAGTTATGGCGAGCGGCTGAGCTCTCACATTGTGGCAGCACTCGTTGACGGAGGCATCAGGATGAACTCACGCGATTTCATTCGAACGGTGAAAAAGCAAGGTAAGCACGTGCTGGACGCCGAGCTTACCTACCGGCTAGTGCGCGAAGCCTTCAGCCCTGTATGCAACTGTTCTACAGCTGCTAAAGGAACGGTGGCTGTGGTGCCGGGCTTCATCAGCCGTGACCGCGACACATTGGAGACCACGAATCTGGGCCGAGGGGGAAGCGACTACACCGCCGCCATCATTGCCGCCGCCCTCGATGCCGAAGTGCTTGAGATATGGACCGACGTGGACGGCTTCATGACTGCCGACCCCCGCGTCATCAAAACGGCTTACACTATCAACGAGCTAAGCTATGTGGAGGCCATGGAGCTGTGCAACTTCGGCGCCAAGGTTGTCTATCCCCCTACCATCTATCCCGTTTGCATCAAGAATATTCCCATCAAGGTTAAGAACACTTTCAACCCCAGCCATCCCGGTACCTTGATCAAACAGAAGATAGAGGACGACCGCAAGCCTATCAAGGGCATCAGCAGCATCAAGGGTACCACGCTCATCACCGTGACTGGCCTCTCCATGGTAGGTGTCATCGGTGTGAACCGCCGCATCTTCTCCACCCTGGCCGAGAATGGCATCTCCGTCTTCATGGTCAGCCAGGCATCTTCCGAGAACTCCACCTCTATCGGTGTGCGCGATGAAGATGCCGAACAGGCCGTCGAGGTACTCAACATTGAGTTTGCCAAGGAGATTGTCACCGGCGCCATGTTCCCCATGCAGGCTGAGAAGGGCCTGGCCACTATTGCTATCGTGGGTGAGAACATGAAGCACACGCCTGGCATCGCCGGCAAGCTGTTTGGCACGCTGGGCCGCAGCGGCATCAGCGTTATCGCTTGTGCGCAGGGTGCTTCCGAGACCAACATTTCGTTCGTGGTTGACGCCAAATACCTGCGCAAATCACTGAATGTGCTTCACGACTCGTTCTTCTTGTCAGAATATAAAGTGCTCAACCTCTTCATTTGTGGCATTGGCACCGTGGGAGGAAACCTGATTGAGCAGATACGTTCTCAGTACGAGACACTGAAAGAAACGCGCCAGCTCAAGCTGAACGTGGTGGGCATTGCCTCGTCAAAGAAAGCCATCTTCACCCGCGACGGCATTGACCTCTCCACCTACAAGGAGCAGTTAGAGCAGGCAGAGCCCAGCAACATTCACCGACTTAAAGAGGAAGTCATCGGGATGAACATCTTCAACTCCGTGTTTGTCGACTGTACTGCCAGTCCTGACGTGGCCAATCTCTATCAGGACTTCCTCGACCACAATATCTCCGTGGTCACAGCGAACAAGATTGCTGCCTCAGGCCCTTATGCCGACTATAGCAAGCTGAAGAAGACCGCACTGCGCAAAGGCATCAAGTTCCTCTTCGAAACCAACGTGGGCGCAGGCCTGCCCATCATTGGCACCATCAACGACCTGCTGAATTCTGGCGATAAGATTCTGCGCATCGAAGCTGTGCTCAGCGGAACGCTGAACTTCATCTTCAATACCATTTCTGCCCAAGTGCCATTCTCAGAGACTGTCCGCCAGGCCAAGGAAAAAGGTTACAGCGAACCTGATCCTCGCATTGATCTGTGCGGAAAGGACGTCGTTCGCAAGCTGGTCATCCTGGCCCGTGAGGCAGGCTATCAGGTGGAACAGGACGATGTGGCAAAGCATCTGTTCATGCCCGACTCATTCTTCGGCGGCACCATTGACGAATTCTGGCGCAACCTGCCCTCACTCGATGCCGACTTTGAGGCTCGCCGTCAAGAGCTGGAGAAAAACCAGCAACGCTGGCGCTTCGTGGCCAAGATGGAAGGAGGAAAATGCAGCGTTTCCCTGGAGGCTGTCGACCAGCGTCATCCTTTCTACGGACTGGAAGGTTCCAACAACATTGTGCTGCTCACCACAGAGCGCTACCGTGAATACCCCATGCTTATTCAAGGCTACGGAGCAGGAGCTAGCGTCACGGCTGCTGGCGTTTTTGCCAATATCATGTCAATAGCTAATATATAAGATGAAACACATTATTATATTAGGCGACGGCATGGCCGATCACCCCGTGGAGCGATTGGGAGGGAAAACCCTGCTTCAGCATGCACACAAGCCCACTATGGATCTGCTGGCCCGGCAGGGGCAAACAGGACGGCTCATCACCGTACCAGAAGGTTTTCCTCCTGGCAGCGAGGTGGCCAACACGGCCATCTTGGGGTATGACCTGAACAAAGTTTACGAAGGCCGAGGCCCTCTGGAGGCTGCTTCTATTGGTTACGACATGGCTACTGACGACCTGGCACTGCGCTGCAACATCATCACGCTATCTGATGGGAAGATTCTCACCCACAACGGCGGCAATTTGCAGACTGACGATGCCCGCATGCTCATTGATTATCTGAACAGACACTTGGCCGAGCCTATCAACCAGGAGGAAGGCTACGAGCGCGTCAAGTTCATAGCAGGAATTCAGTACCGCCACCTGCTCATCATCAAGGGTGGCAGCAAGGACATTGTCTGCGCTCCACCCCACGATCATCCCGGCGAGGAGTGGCAGTCACTACTGGTGCACCCTGCTGACGGTCTTTCACCCGATGACCATACTGCTGCCGATAAGACCGCCCAGCTACTGAATCGCCTGATAGTGGCGTCACAGGAACTGCTCATCCAGCATCCTTACAACATCAATAAGATGAAGAACGGCGAGCGCCCCGCCAACAGCATCTGGCCCTGGAGCGGCGGTTATCGGCCCTCCATGCAAACCCTGATGGAACTTTATCCTGAGGTCAAGACCGGCTCGGTTATCTCTGCCGTCGATTTGATTCGTGGCATAGGGCACTATGCAGGCCTGGACATCGTAGAAGTGGAGGGCGCCACCGGACTGGCCGACACGAACTACGAGGGCAAGGCACAAGCTGCCATCGATGCACTTCGCCATCAGGATTTCGTATTTGTACACGTAGAAGCCAGCGACGAGGCCGGACACGACGGCGACCTCGACCTGAAACTGCGCACTATAGAGTATCTTGACCAGCGTCTCGTTGCCCCCATCTATGATGAAGTGAAGACCTGGCAGGAGCCCGTCAGCATAGCCGTGCTTCCTGACCACCTGACCCCTGTGGAGATGCGCATCCATGTGGGCGAGCCTGTTCCCTTCCTCATCTGGCACCGTGACATCACGCCCGATGACGTTCAATGCTACGACGAGGTGGCTTGCGCCGCAGGTGGTCTGGGACTGCTCCGCCTTCAGCAATTCATGCAAACCTTTATGAGCCTATGAACCGCAAGCAACCATTCTTCGTTTTCTGGGCGCTCGTACTCTCGTCGCTCATAGCCAGCATCAGCAGCTACAAATCTGCCCAGCAGTACGTTTCTGCCGACATGCAGCAGGCGCTGGAGCTGACACTATTGGAACAGCCCAAGCATGTCATCACGCCTGATACCATCCAGAGCTTCAATGGCCACCTGCAAATAGCTGAACTGCGCGGCAAGGCTTATCTGCAAGTAGGTATGCAGCAGCGCGAGCTTCAGCTGGAAGCTCACTGTCCCACGGTGACCATCCTGACCATGAGTGATCAGCGACCCGCCATGGCACTAGCTTCCATGGCCCTGATATGGATACTGGCATTCGGCTTCCGTCCCCATCGAGCCGATAACAACAAGCTGACCTTTGGCCAGCTGACCCTCTCCGACGGGCGTTTTTTCGATGCTGCCATGAGGGAAGTTAAATTCACCCCCATGCAGTATCAGCTGATGGAGCTGTTCTTCGTAGCGCCTGACCACCGGCTGAGCAAAGAAGAGATTTGCGATGCGCTGTGGCCCAAGAAAGAAGACCCCAACGAGACGCTCTACACGCTGATCCGCCGATTAAAGCCTGTTCTTGAGGCCCATTCCCGTCTACACATCGTCTCAGAACGAGGACGTGCTTACACACTGACTGACAGCCAGTTATCATGATGTCAGGAAAATGTCAGACAAATGTCAGCCATTGTCTGTCGTTCCTATCCGAATCTCTTCATACCTTTGCAGCACAAAACACCGCAATCGTATGAAGAGATTTCTTTTTTGCATGATGCTGATGGCCACCATGACAGCCCAAGCACAGGAAGTGACTCTAGATGAGGTCGTCGTCAGTAGTGCCCGAACCGTTCAACTGGCCGACCGCCAAGTCATCTACCCCACCCGCCAACAGCTGGAGCACTCCCATTCAGGCTACTCCTTGCTTCAAAAACTGTCGCTGCCTCACATCCGCATTGACGAGGCCTCCCACGCTATCACGGCCTTGTCGAGCAAGGGCGTTGAGGTCCGCATCAACGACCGCAAGGCTTCCACCAATGAATTGCTGTCACTCGACGTGAAAGCCGTTGAACGCATTGAGTTCATCGACAATCCAGGTGTGCGCTATGGTGACGGGCTCGACTACGTCATCAACATCATTGTGCGCCAGGCCACCAGCGGCTATGTCATTGGCACCGACCTGACCAACACGCTCACTTCCGTCAGTGGCAGTGAGAACGTTTTCGGAAAGGTGAACTTCGGCCTCAGCGAGCTGGGTGCCAGCTACACACTGAACTACCTGAATTCACGAGGCGAAAGCTTCACCGAACAGGCTCACTACCTGATGCCCGACGGCACCACCCTCGACGTGAACCGCCATTCTGAGTCCATCCGTCAGCGCTCCCTGTCACATACCTTCCAACTCAGCTACAGCCTCTCAGACACGAACTACATCTTCCAGGCCAGGCTCAACGGCCAGCGCAACATTCGCCCCACACACAGTTTCACCCAGCTGAATGTCGACAACATATCCGCATTCAGCCGCTCTGACGGTCGGCAGAAAAGTCCGTCGCTCGACCTCTACTTCCATCACGACTTGCCCCACCAGCAATCGTTGACTGCGAATGTAGTGGGGACCTACATCAGCAGCCAAAGCCACAACGAGAACAATGAGGGAGGACAATACCTTTATCACACGCATGGGCGTACCTATTCATTATGGGCCGAGGCTCTCTACGAGAATCAGTTCCGCCCCTTCACACTTTCCTCTGGTCTTCAGTGGGCTCAGCGCTATACCAGCAACCTGTATGAAGGCGACACACAGGCCCACAACGGCATGCACACCTCATCCCTCTATGGTTTCAGCCAACTCAGTGGCCGACTGTGGCAACGCCTCAGCTATGTGGCGGGCTTCGGACTTAGCCGCCGCTACTATCGACAGGCCGCTGCCAGCCATGACTTCTTACTGATGCGCCCCAAGCTGTCGCTGTCCTACTCGCTGGCCCGCCATTGGCGAATGAAATACGACGTTGAGCTGTCACAGCACGTCTCACAGATAGCCCTGATCAGCGATGTCAGCATCAAGCAGAATGCCTTGGAAACGCTGGTGGGCAACAGCGACCTGCGTCCCAACCGTGTGGTGACACACGACCTGCGCCTCAGCTACACCACGCCACGCCTGATGGCCGAACTGCAGGGATACTACAGCGGACATGCTCACCCCAACATGGTGAAAATCATCCCAACTGCCGACGGGCACTTCCTACGCACACAGAGCAACCAAAAAGCCATTAACTTTTTCTTCCTGGAAAGCTACAACCGCTGGACCATCGTTCCCGAACGACTGGAACTGTCATGCTATGGAAGCGTGTACCGCTTCTTTAACCTGGGCGATGACTACACTCACACCTATACATCGTTCAATGGCGCCGCCTGGCTACAGGCTTATCTGGGAAAATGGACGCTGATGGTCTATGCGGACAATGGTTACCACTGGATGGAGGGACATAATCGCGGGCACGAGGGGGCCGACTGGCAGTTGTCGGCGTCTTATTCTCTCTCCCCCGACCTGACGCTGGCCCTCTACGCCCGCCACCCCTTCAGCGCCCATCCCACGGAGCATCAGGACCAGTTCATGGATCGCTATATTCAGAAGGACATGATATCCTTCGACCGCGACCAGGGCAACCGCCTGTCGCTGAACCTCACGTGGAAGTTCTGCCACGGCCGTCACTACCGCTCCATACAGCGCACCATGGAGCATCATGACTCGGAAACGGGTATTTTGAAATAAATCTTATTCTTTTCAATTATAAAGATGTGACATTTCTGATAATAAATGAAACATACGGAAGAGCACCCTGTGCAGTTTTTTCGTAATTTTGCAGCAGAAACACTAATTCTTAACTTATTGTCAATAATGAACAACATTACGAAGTTTCTGCTACTAGCAGCATTCCTGGTTGGCTCTTTCCACAAGGCAGCCGCCGCAGTTGACCCCAATTTCTACATCTTCCTCTGTTTCGGACAGTCGAACATGGAGGGTGCCGCACGCCCCGAAGCTCAGGACTTGGTGAGCGCAGGCCCGCGCTTCCTGCTGATGCCCGCCGTCGACGATGCTCAGCGCGGGCGCAAGATGGGCCAGTGGTGCGAAGCCACGCCCCCACTCTGCCGCCCCAATAACGGACTGACGCCTGTTGACTATTTCGGTCGCACCTTAATTACCTCCCTGCCGAAGGACATCCGCGTGGGCGTCATCCACGTAGCCATCGGCGGCATCAAGATTGAGGGATTCATGCCCAGCGAGATTGCCGAGTATGTGAAGACAGCTCCCGGCTGGATGAAGGGCATGCTGGAAGCCTATGGCAACAACCCCTACGAGCGTCTGGTCACGCTGGCCAAGAAGGCCCAGCAGGACGGCGTCATCAAGGGTGTACTGATGCATCAGGGCGAGTCGAACACCGGTGACCCAGAATGGGCCAACAAAGTGCAGAAGGTATACGACCAACTGCTGGGCGACCTTCAGCTGAAGCCCGAGGAGGTGCCCCTGCTGGCCGGCGAAGTGGTGCAGGCCAACGGCAAAGGCCAGTGCATAGCCATGAACAAGCAGATTGACGAACTGCCCAAGACCATCCATACCGCCCAGGTCATCTCCTCCACGGGCTGCACAAGTGGGGCCGACAACCTGCACTTCGATGCCGCCGGCTATCGTGAACTGGGTTGCCGCTATGGTGAGAAGATGGCTCAGCTGCTGGGCTATAAGCCCGTGCGCCCCCGCATTGAGATGCCTGTAAAGTTCGAGGTGCCTGCCAATGCCGTTACCGCTGAGACCACCATCCCCGGCAACGAGTTCCCGAAGGTTGACCCTCAGCGCCGCGCCTACTTCCGCGTCAGCGCCCCCGAAGCCAACAAGGTGGTGCTCGACATCTGCAGCAAGAAATACGACATGAAGTCCGACGGCAAGGGTAACTGGTTCGTGCAGACCGACCCACTGCCCGTGGGATTCCACTATTACTTCATGAACATAGGCGGCGTGAACTTCATCGACCCAGCTACCGAGACTTTCTTCGGCTGTAACCGCGAGGCTGGCGGCATAGAGATTCCCGAGGGTCCCGAAGGCGATTACTACCGTCCTCAGCAGGGAGTGCCCCACGGACAGGTGCGCAGCATCTATTACTGGTCAGAATCGCAGAAGACGTGGCGTCACGCCATGGTCTACACGCCCGCCGAGTATGAGAAGGGCAAGAAGAAGTACCCCGTGCTCTACCTGCAGCATGGCATGGGTGAGGGCGAGACCAGCTGGACGCTCCAGGGCCGCATGCAGCACATCATGGACAATGCCATTGCCAAGGGCGAGGCAGTGCCTATGCTGGTGGTCATGGAGAGTGGCGACATCAAGGCTCCCTTTGGCGGTGGCAACAACCGGCAGGGATTCAGTGACTACGGTGCATCGTTCTATCCCGTTTTGCTCAATGACCTCATCCCCTATATAGACCAGAACTTCCGCACGAAGAGTGACCGCGAGAACCGTGCCATGGCCGGTCTTTCATGGGGCGGGCATCAGACCTTCGACATCGTGCTGAACAACCTCGACAAGTTTGCATGGCTGGGTACTTTCAGTGGCGCCATCTTCGGTCTTGACGTGAAGACGGCCTACAACGGCGTGTTTGCCAATGCCGACGAGTTCAACAAGAAGATTCACTATATGTACATGAACTGGGGCTCTGAGGATTTCATCAAGAGTGGCGACATTGTGAAGCAGCTGCGCGACCTGGGTATTAAGGTAGAAGCGAGCGAGTCGGCCGGTACGGCCCATGAGTTCCTCACCTGGCGTCGCGGACTCCACGAGTTCATCCCCCATCTGTTCAAGAAGTAATCTTCCGGGCAGTTGCTTGAGAACCAAGTTGCACCTGAAGCGGCATCCGATGCTGCACTCAGGTGCAACTTGCTTTTTGTATTAATGAAACATAGAGAAAAGTAATACGGGGACTGAAACACCTCGCGCGCGCGTAAATATAAGGAAAAGAAAGTGCTACAAGAGCTACCAGGGTAAATAGCCCACTGAACGACAACGAGTTACGGGTGCATATTCGTTCGCCCCAAGTGCTACCGGAAATGCTACTGCAACTATTGGTATGCCTGCTGCACACTCTTGACTTTTTGTGCAAAAATGAGACGTAGAGAAAAATAGCATCCGACTTTTCTCTATGTCTCATGGAAAAAATATCATACGACGTCGACTTTTTCCAAAACGGCGCCGACTTTTTGAAAAATCTCGTTGACTTTTTGAAAAAAGTCGCCGCCATTTTTTCTTGCGGTGCCGGCTTTTTGGTCCTGGTAGTGCCTGTAGCATTTCCGGTAGCACAAACGGCAAACAAATATGCACCCGTAAGTACCAATGTACCAATAGGTTAAGCTCGACAGTAGCACTTGTAGCACCATCTCTCGCGCGATTTATACGCGCGCACGCGAGAGAGCCAGGGGTGTGCTATATTTTTTGTTCCTCCATATAAAACAAAGTCTTTCAACGCCCGCTACCCTTCTAGTCCTTGAGAGGGAGATTGGCTAATGACCTTTCAGGAATAAAAAACAGCGACAAAACGATGGCAGAATGAGAATTATTCGTTACCTTTGCACCGTCATAAACAAAAATCAACACGCACATGAAATACTACAGCACCAACCATCAGGCCCCCGTGGCCGATCTGCACAAAGCCGTGGTGAAAGGTCTGGCCGAGGATAGAGGCCTCTACATGCCAGAGGAAATCTACAAACTGCCCAAGGCTTTCATTCAGGACCTGCCCACGATGCGCTTTCAGGATATAGCCTACAACGTGGCCAGCCAGTTCTTCGGCGATGACATCGACCTGGACGCCCTGCAAGAACTGGTCTACGACACGCTGCGATTCGACTGCCCCGTGGTGAAAGTGACTGACAACATCTACAGCCTGGAGCTCTTCCACGGCCCCACTCTGGCCTTTAAGGACGTAGGCGCCCGCTTTATGGCCCGACTGCTGCAGTACTTTATCAGAGAGGAAAGGAGAGGAAAGAACGCAGAGAAACATGACGGTCTGGTCAATGTGCTGGTGGCCACCAGTGGCGACACCGGCAGCGCCGTGGCCAACGGATTCCTGGGTGTTGAGGGCATTCATGTGTACGTGCTCTACCCCAAGGGAAAGGTGAGCCCCATCCAGGAGTGCCAGTTCACCACACTGGGACAGAACATTACGGCCATCGAGGTGGACGGCGTTTTCGACGACTGCCAGCGCCTGGTGAAGTCGGCCTTCATGGACGAAGAGCTGAACCGGCACATGATGCTCACCTCTGCCAACAGCATCAACGTGGCCCGCTTCCTACCACAAGCTTTCTACTACTTCAATGCCGCAGCCCGACTGATGCAGCAATCAGACTCGCTGGTGGTCTGCGTGCCCAGTGGTAATTTCGGAAACATCTGCGCCGCCCTGTTCGGCCATCAGATGGGCCTTCCCGTGAAGCGATTCATTGCTGCCAACAACGCTAACGACGTGTTCTACAACTACCTGCAGACGGGCTGCTACGAGCCGAAGCCGTCGAAACAGACCCTGGCTAACGCCATGGACGTGGGCGATCCCTCGAACTTTGCACGCATCATTGACCTGTACTCTGAAGGCGGACGACTGACACCCGAAGAGACTCACCAGCGCATCAGCAGCCTCATCAGCGGTGCCACCTACAACGACGAGCAAATCATGGAAACCATGAGGGAGTGCTATGCCCAGACGGGCTACATCCTGGATCCTCACGGTGCCTGCGGCTACAGAGCCCTGCAAGAACAGTTACAGCCAGGCGAGGTGGGTGTGTTCTGCGAGACAGCACATCCCGCCAAGTTCAAGGAGAAGGTGGACCAGATTCTTGACATCGACGTGGAGATTCCAGAGCGCCTTGCCGCCTTCATGCGGGGCACGAAGCAGAGCGTAAGCATGACGAAGGAATTTGCCGACTTCAAGGCTTACCTGCTGGGTAATCCTCAATAGTACAAATACTTCTATTTTTCTAACAGATTCTCGTGCTTGTCGAACAAGATGCGGTCAGCCATCCACATGGCCAGCAGGACAGCAAGCACAGAGGCAGCCAGAGCGGCGGCCCAAGTCATCAGCGTGATGACCAGGGCTGCCGCTAGTGTGGTACCGCCCATCATCAGACCGCAGAAGAGCATCAACAGGGCCATCGGCATGGCCGACGAGCGCTGAAGCAACAGGGGAAGCAGGGCAGAGCGCAGGGCACGCCGAGCACTGGGCACCACTGACTCCAGATGGGATGCCCCATTGGCCAACAGATAGCGGCGGTGCGACTGGGTGTGCTTCAGACTGCGCCAATAAGTCAGCAACGCCTGGGGAGTAGACACAAACAGGCACACCAGCAACACCACCAGCAACGGGAAGAACATCCTGCACGGCAGGCTGATGACCAGACAACCGGCCAGCACCACACTGCCTGCCAGCATAGCCCCCACCACCACAAGCCATAGCTTGCCGGGCAGCTGGGGCAGGTGCATGCCCAGATGTACCATCTTCTTCAGCGTACGCTGGTCTATCAGCCAAACAATGGCTATGGCCGCTGCCAGCAGAAGCAGCACCAGCAGACAGCCCCAAACGGTTATTTCACTCAGATACATGTTCTAGTCTTCGTTTATCTCTATTGTATTGTCACACTGGCTCACCACAGCGCTGTCGTTGCTCGCCATGATAACCGTACGCCCCGCCGTGGCCTGTCGGCGCAGGTAGGGAATAGAAGATGCCACCGGACGATCAATCAGCAGGATGGGCCTGTTCAACAGCACCGCCACCGCCAGCAGCCGCGCCTTCTGACCCATAGCGCCCGTCAGCTGAATTTCGCGCTGCAAAGCTTCCGCATCGATATTCTGTGGTGACTGGTGCCTGTTAGCCTTCAGTGCAAACACATCATCGGGCGTAGGTGCATCGTAGACCGTAATATGCCCCACATCTTCCAGGCTGCTGGGCACGAAGGCCATCAGTCGGCGTAGGGAAAGCACCGTCCTGGGAGTCACGGGCTCGCCATCAATACTGATGAATCCTGCCATGACAGGCTCGAAGCCCAGCATGGCATAGAGCCAGCGCAGCGGCGTAGACCGCAGGTCGGCCCCCCTATGCGTGAGACAGGTGAGCTGACCCTCGTGAGCCATCATAGACAGGGTGCTCTTCTCGCCCTTCAGCAACACATCGTTCAATTCTAACATTTCGGCCACAAAATTACAAAAAAAACGTTAAGTATAGGCACCTACATTAATTAAAAAAACTGAAAAGTGACCTGATTGTGAGAACGAAGAATCGACTTTTTTTATTAACTTTGCTCCTGCAAACAAGTATTAACCACCTTAGAAAGAACAAGTATGTCAAAGACAATTGAACTGCAGATTGAGAAGAGCCGCGGCCTGGTAGAAGGCTTGCGCAAGCACCTGCGCCAAGGCGTGGGCGGCGGTGTGACCGACGAGGAAATAGTGAAGATGGAAGAGGCCCTGAGCGAGCTGGAGAGCGCCAATGAGGAGTGCGACCGACTGCGCGCTGAGCTGTCGCCGAAGGTGAAGCACATGAACGAGGTGCTGAACACGGTGAAGACTGCCTATGCCGAGAAGAAAAAGACGCTGAAGGGCTACTATCCTCAGGAGCAGTGGGCCGAATACGGTGTGCCCGACAAGCGCTAAACTATTCACAGTACACAAGGAGCAGCCCAGCAGTGAAAGCCTGGGCTGCTCCTTGTTTATTCTTCCTGTTTACAAGCTGATGGGGACGACGAGCTTCAACGACACATTGCGCCCCATGTTGGAAATACCCATGCGCCCGCTGACAGGGTTCACACCGATGTACTTCAGGCGGCTGAGGTGATTCTGATAGACGCGGTCAAACAGGTTGCTGGCCGTGAGATAGAGGGAAGCCACCTGCCTGCCCCGCAGGCAGACGTCGGTTCCTGCTGTCAGATTGAACAGCGTATAGGATGGCGTGGCAGTCTCCGTGTCATCAGCCATGTGGTAGTGGTCCTGCTTCAGGTAGCACTCCAAACCCACGGAGGCATAGGCATTGTTCAGTAGATGGCCGTTGTGGGTGATTTCGTATTTCAACTCGGATGTCCAGCGCGGAGCAGGGGTGAATGGCAGATATTTGGAGGATTGGGGCTGGTGCAGCTGAACGGCATCGACCAGCGAGAAAGTGTTCTCGAAATGGATGCTGTGGACAGGGTGCACATCGACCATGGCCTCGAATCCCATCAAACGGGCATCGCCAGCGTCATAGCGGAAAGTGGCATGCTCATCGTCTAGGTTTTCGCCCGTGCGATGTATATAGATGTAGTTCTCTATCCGATTGGCAAACAGCGCCAGTTGGGCCGACACATGGCGGGAGGAATAGTTGAGCCCCAGGTCGAACTGGAGGCTTTGCTCAGCGTCCAGATCGTGATTGCCCACCTCATAGCGCATGGTACCCTCGTGCACCCCCTTGCTCCCCAGTTCGCTCATGTTTGGAGCACGGAAGCCCCTGGAAAGATTGAGACGCAAGTCAAGGCCCTGAGTTAAGTTGCACACACCGCCAAGACTGGCTGAGAAGCCATTGAAATGGCGGCTGAACTCCTCAAAGATGATGGCCTCAGAGGGGATATCCCTATTGTCCATGATGTCATCGGTGTCAATGCCGGCCAACTGGCCATGGCTGTTCAGCTGCCGATGGTCCATTCGCACGCCGCCTGTCAGGTTCCATCGCCCCACCCTATGGCTGGCCGTGGCAAAGGAACCAACGTCGAAGAGAACATAAGCGGGAATGAGGTATTCATCACCTTTGTTCATGGAATGCTGGTACATGGCTACCACGCCGGTAGCCAGCTTCCAACCATTCTGCGTTTCCAGCAGATAGCGCAGGTCGTAGTTTAGCGTGTGCATCATGAAATAGAGACCATACTCGGTGGGGCTTTCCTCGAACTCCTGACGGCGATTCTGCTGGTAGCCCAACAGAAGCTTCAGTTGGCCACGATTCAGAAGGAGGGCGTTGTCGCTCACCACTTTATAGTGATACACCTGCTGAAAAGGCAGGGCTTTCTGATAGGTTTTCACTTCGCCCTCAGCACAGAGTTCGCCTGTCAGCTCATCGCGCTCGCCCTCTACCATGCTGGGAGTCAGGTGGAAGTAGGAAGCAGCCACATGGGCATGCCCCCAGTCGCGGTTGACGCCCAGCATCAGGCGAGCCGACTGCTCACAGAACTGCGAGCCGGGCACGAAGCCATCCCGCTTGTTCTGGTAGGCATGAGCCATTTTCTGGCTCCATCGCCCGTCCCACACCAGACCACATTTATTGCCGGCAAAGTTGGCACTATAGCCAAAAAGGCCATTATTTGTCTGGTACTCCGTGCTCAGGTTGGCACTCATCTGCCCCAAGGGCACTACATGATGGGGGTGCAGGATAAGCACGCCAGCCATGGCATCAGAGCCATACATCAGGCTGGCAGGGCCCTTCAGTATTTCCACCTGGCCCACGGCCTGTGCATCCACTTCCACGCCATGCTCATCGCCCCACTGCTGTCCTTCCTGGCGGATACCATCGCTGACCACTGCCACACGGTTGAATCCCAGCCCACGAATGACAGGCTTGGAGATGCCGCTGCCCGTAGTAATCTGACTGACGCCAGGCTGATGAGCAATGGCATCAATGATGTTGGTTGCTGCTATCGTCTGCAGCTCCCGCCCAGTCAGGATGCTCACGGGGGCAGGCATTTCCTTCATCCTGCTCTGTCCCGTAAGGCCCGTCACGGTCACCTCGTTAATCTCAAGGTGCTTGTAAAAAACGTCGGCACTGTCTGCCTCCGTCTGGGCTGTCATTGTCTGCACAAAACACAACAACGACAGGCCCAAAACAATATTTTTTTTCATTGCTAGTTCCAGTTTCTTTTAGATTATCAATAGCCACGCGCTTACAGCACCGCAGCCCAGGAAGACTGCCACACTGTAAAGCAAACTGGCATTTATTCACACGTGAATCAATAGCAAGAAACAGGAGGGGCACGGCTCTTTCGGGTGCTCACGCTACGCAGGCAAAGCGCCTGAAGCCAACGGGTTGAAGATTGATGGCATATGGCCAGTGGCCGCACGAGCACCATGACAACGGCGGCTACATAGCTAACGGTCATCAGCTGGCAGAGCACGCAGTCGTGCAGGTGCTGATGAACCGCGGTCAAGTGACCGCCATGAGCCAAATGGTTAGCACACTCATAGCACTCCGTATCCGTCTGATGCGCATTCCCCGGATGAACATGGAGTGACATCAGCAGAAGCATCGGCACGAAAACCGACAGCAGAAGTCGTGAAGCTATGATGTGCTTGCGCCGTTTGTTCATATCGCCTGCAAAGGTACGAATAAGCCCTCAAATAAGCAAATTATGACCTGTTTTTTTGTTTTTTTCAAGGCTAATTCGTATCTTTGCACCATGATAAACGACAAACGCTACAGGCTTCCCGCCGAATGGGAACCACAGAGCGGTGTGCAGCTGACATGGCCTCACGCTGAGACTGATTGGGCACCAATGCTCGACGAGGTGCTGCAGACCTACGAAGCAATGGCACACGAAATCAGAATGCGCGAACCACTGCTCACCGTTGCCCCACCCTCGAACGACACCTGGGCACGTGACCACGGCTTCATCACGCTGATGCCACAAGACGCCAGTCTGCCTCCACGACTGCTCGACTTCTGCTTCAATGGCTGGGGTGAGAAGTTCCCTGCCCACCTTGACAATGCCATCAACCGCAGGCTTTACGAGGCAGGCACGTTCGCCGGCGAATACGTGGACCATCTGGACTTTGTGCTGGAAGGCGGAAGCATAGAGAGCGACGGACAGGGCACCATCTTCACCACAACAGGCTGCCTGCTGGCCCCACATCGTAACCAGCCCCTGACAAAAGAACAGATAGAGGAACGGCTGAAGGACTACCTGTGTGCAGAGCGAATACTCTGGATTGACCACGGAAATCTGGCTGGCGATGATACTGACGGCCACATTGACACACTGGTGCGTGTCTGCCCAGACAACACATTATTATATATAGGAACAGACGACACCACCGACGAGCACTATGCTGAACTGCGGCTGATGGAGGAGCAGCTGCACTCCTTCCAAACCCTTGACGGGCGCCCCTATAGGCTGCTAAAGCTGCCACTGCCCCGCCCTATCCTGAACGAAGATGGCATGCGGCTACCTGCCACTCACGCCAACTTCCTCGTAGTGAACGGCGCCGTGCTCTGCCCCACCTACCAGCAACCCGATCTCGATGACAAGGCCCTAGAAATCATTGGGCAGGCATTCCCAGGGCGTGACATCGTAGGAATAGACTGTCGCAGTCTGATCAAGCAGCACGGCTCACTGCACTGCTGCACCATGCAATATCCCAAAGGTGTATTAAAACTATGAAAGAACTGAAGATTGGTTTCCTGCAGCAGCACAACACTGCTGATGTCGCTAACAACATTGAAAGACTCTGTGACGGCATTCATGACTTGGCAAGCCGTGGCGCAGAACTCATTGTTCTCCAAGAGCTGCACAATTCACTTTATTTCTGCCAGACAGAGGATGTTGACGTATTCGACCTCTCCGAGCCCATACCAGGCCCCTCCACAGAACTATTTGGACGACTGGCAAAAAAATGGCAGGTAGTCATCGTGACATCTCTTTTTGAGCGACGTGCACCGGGACTCTATCACAACACCGCCGTAGTGCTGGAGAAAGACGGAACCATAGCAGGGAAGTATCGCAAGATGCACATTCCCGACGACCCCGCCTATTATGAAAAATTCTATTTCACCCCTGGCGACCTGGGCTTCCACCCTATCCAGACGAGTGTGGGACGCTTGGGCGTGATGGTGTGCTGGGACCAGTGGTATCCGGAAGCAGCCCGGCTAATGGCATTGCAAGGAGCGGAACTGCTGATCTACCCCACTGCCATCGGCTATGATGCTCGTGACACGAAAGAGGAGCAAGAGCGCCAACGCATGGCCTGGCAGACGGTGATGCGCGGGCATGCCGTGGCCAATGGCCTGCCTGTGGTGGCAGTGAACCGCGTAGGCCACGAGCCCGATCCCAGCCAGCACACGAACGGCATTCAGTTCTGGGGAACCTCATTCGTCAGCGGGCCACAAGGAGAGCTGCACTATGAAGCATCCACCGATGAAGAAGAAAGCGTGATTGTGGCCATAGACCTGCACCACTCAGAACAGGTGAGGCGCTGGTGGCCATTCCTGCGTGATCGCCGCATAGAAAGCTATGGCGACATTGTAAAACGCTTTATTGATTAGCCCAGCCACTTCTCTATGCGCTGAAGGGCTTCGGCAGTCTGCTCATGACTGCCGAAGGCCGTAAAGCGCACGTATCCCTCGCCAGAAGGTCCGAAGCCTACTCCTGGTGTACAGACTACATGGGCGCCATAAAGCATCTCTTCAAAGAATTGCCAGGAACTCTTGTTGCCTGGTGTCTTGGTCCAGATATAGGGGGCATTCTCGCCGCCATAGCACTCCAGCCCCAGCCTACGCAGCGTCGCCAGCATGCTCTTTGCGTTTTGCATATAGTAGCCAATGGTGGCCTTTATCTGCTCTTTCCCCTCAGGAGTATAGGTAGCCTCTGCCGCACGCTGCGAAATATAGCTAGTGCCATTGAACTTAGTGCACTGACGCCTATACCACAACGGGTTCAGAGCTATTCGCTCGCCTGTCAGGGTGCCTGCCGTCACTTCCTTGGGAACAATGGTATAGCCGCAACGAACGCCCGTAAAGCCTGCCGTCTTGGAATAGGAATGAAATTCTATGGCGCACTTCCTGGCTCCACGAATCTCGTAGATGGAATGAGGGATGCTGTCATCCTGAATATAAGCCTGATAGGCTGCGTCGTAGAAGATGAGCGTATCATTATGGAGGGCATAGTTCACCCACTTGCGCAGTGCCTCCTTGGTAATGACGGTGCCCGTGGGATTATTGGGGTAGCAGAGATAGATGACGTCGACGCGCCGGTCGGGAATCTGGGGGACGAAGCCATTGCCAGCCGTACAGGGTATATAGATAACGTTCGACCACCTACCATTTTCTTGCACGCCAGCCCGGCCAATCATCACATTGGAATCGATATAGACGGGATAAATAGGATCACTGACAGCAATGGAGTTGTCCCAGCGAATGAGCTCCTGAATATTGCCAGTGTCACTCTTGGCACCATCGTTGATAAACACTTCGTCGCGTTCCAGATGAATGCCGCGGGGCAGGAAATCGTTCTTCAGAATAGCATCGCGCAGGAAGTCGTAGCCCTGCTCAGGTCCGTAGCCATGGAAACCTGACTGGGTGGCCATCTCATCGGCTGCCCGGTGAATGGCTTCCACCACGGCAGGGGCCAACGGCTGCGTCACGTCGCCTATTCCCAGAGAGATGACATTGGCTTTGGGATGGGTGGCCTTGAAGGCATTCACCTTCTTGGCAATATCAGCAAACAAGTAGTTGCTGGGCAGTTTCAGGAAGTGGTCGTTTACAAGTGCCATACGCTATTTTGATAGATTATCGTCATGTGTTTGTGTTGCGTGGGCTCTTCTCATCAACTTAGCCGCACTGAACATCGCTTCAGGCGTCTTTCCTGTTGTCTTTTCGGCTGCAAAGATACTGCGAAAACAAGAAAACGACAAGAAAAAGCCAACAAAAACACCTTCTTTTTGAGGCAAAATTACAATTTGTTACTAAAAGCACTATTTTTCGTTTCAATCTATAAGCAACCCGTCACGTCAAGAATTTTTTTTCTGATTTCTTTTGCGTTTTCAGCGCTTATTCGTACCTTTGCAGCCAAATTTTGTTTTAAGGTAAAGAGTATGGCAAACAACCTGAGGTTCCAAGTAGTTGAGGAGGCGTTCAAGAAGCGCCCACTGGAAATAGTCCCCCCCAAGGAACGTCCCTCCGCCTATTTCGGCAAGTACGTTTTCAATAGAGAGAAGATGTTCAAGTATCTGCCCAAGGACATCTACGACAAGCTGATTGACGTCATTGACAATGGTGCCCGTCTGGACCGCTCCATAGCCGATGCCGTGGCAGCAGGCATGAAACAATGGGCGCAGGAAATGGGGGCAACCCACTACACACACTGGTTCCAGCCACTGACAGAAGGCACTGCCGAGAAACACGATGCCTTCGTGGAGCACGACGGCAAGGGCGGCATGATGGAGAAGTTCAGCGGCAAGCTGCTGGTCCAGCAGGAGCCCGACGCCAGCAGCTTCCCCAACGGCGGCATACGTAATACCTTCGAGGCGCGTGGCTACTCAGCCTGGGACCCCACATCGCCTGTGTTCATCATTGATGACACACTATGTATTCCTACCATCTTCATCGCCTATACCGGCGAGGCACTCGATTACAAGGCTCCACTGCTTCGTGCCCTGCATGCGGTCAACAAGGCTGCCACCGACGTGTGCTCACTTTTTTATAATCATGTGACAAAGGTGCAGGTCAACCTGGGCTGGGAGCAGGAATACTTTCTAGTTGACGAAGGGCTGTACAGCGCTCGCCCCGACCTGCTGATGACGGGACGCACGCTGATGGGCCACGAGAGTGCCAAGAACCAGCAGATGGACGACCACTACTTCGGCACCATCCCCGACCGCGTGCAGGCCTTCATGAAAGACCTGGAGATACAGGCCCTCGAGCTGGCCATCCCCTGCAAGACACGCCACAACGAGGTGGCCCCCAACCAGTTTGAGCTGGCGCCCATCTACGAGGAGTGCAATCTGGCAGTAGACCACAACATGTTGCTGATGAGCCTGATGAAGAAAGTGGCCCGCAAACATGGCTTCCGCGTATTGCTACACGAAAAGCCATTCGACGGCATCAACGGCTCAGGCAAGCACAACAACTGGAGCCTGTCAACCGACACGGGTGTGCAGCTCCATGCCCCCGGCAAGACGCCCGAGGAGAACCTGCGCTTCGTCACCTTTATTGTGGAGACCCTCATGGCCGTGTACAAGCACAACGGACTGCTGAAGGCATCCATCATGAGCGCCACGAATGCTCACCGACTGGGCGGCAACGAAGCACCGCCCAGCATCATTTCCAGCTTCCTGGGAACACAGCTGACCGAGTTGCTCAACCACATTGAGCAGTCAGACAAGAAGGAACTGTTCAACCTGAAGGGCAAACAGGGCATGGAAATTGATATTCCACAGATTCCAGACCTCATCGTTGACAACACCGACCGCAACCGCACTTCCCCATTTGCCTTCACAGGCAACCGCTTCGAATTCCGCGCCCCTGGCAGCAGCGTCAACTGCGCCTCGGCCATGATAGCACTCAACTCGGCCATGGCCGAAGCCCTCACTTCATTTAAACAACGCGTAGACGAACGAATGGAACAGGGCGAGAGTAAGCTGAGCGCCATCTTCGAGATTCTGAAAGCCGACATCAAGGCCTGCAAGCCCGTGCGCTTTGACGGCAATGGCTACAGCGAGGAATGGGTGAAAGAAGCCCGACAGCGCGGTCTGGACACTGAACAGTCGTGCCCCGTCATCTTCGAGCACTATCTTGACGAGTCGAGCATCAGCATGTTCGAAAGCACGAAAGTGATGAACCGCAAGGAGCTGCAAGCCCGAAACGAGGTGAAATGGGAGATGTATGTGAAAACGGTGCAGATAGAGGCACGCGTGCTGGGCGATCTGGCCATGAACCACATCATCCCTGTCAGCACGCACTACCAGAGCCAACTCATCAAGAACGTGCAGGGCATGAAGAGCGTATTCGACAAGGAAAAGGCCGAACGCCTGTCAGCGCGCAACATGAAGCTCATCGAAGAAATAGCAGAGCGCACGGAGCGCATAGAGCAGCTGGTGGAGGAACTGACCGAGGCACGACGCGTGGCCAACCGCATCAGCGACATTCACCAGCGAGCCATCGCATACCACGATACCGTCTGCCCACACATGGAGGCCATACGCCAGGAGGCCGACCACCTGGAGATGATTGTGGAGGACGGGCTCTGGACGCTACCCAAGTACAGGGAACTGCTGTTCATCCGATAAAAGGAATATTACTGCGCTCGATTTAGGCTTGTATTATTCATAGTCTTTCAACGCTCCACCTCCCCCCTTCTAATCATCTGCTCATAGAAAGTGCAAAAGGTGTCCTTATCGCGCGTGCGCGTAAATATAGGACGAAAGAAAGTGCTACAAGTGCTACTAGCGGCTATAATAAACTGAATGACAGCAGTTTGTGGGTGCATATTGATTGTTGGAAAATGCTACTGAAAATGCTACTGGTAGAGGTGGGCTGCCAGTTGCACATTTGGGAGCTTTTGTGCAGAAATGAGACATATAGAAAAGTCGGGCCCGACTTTTCTATATGTCTCATCGGAATTTTTTCATGCAGCGCCGACTTTTCTAAAAATGGCGTCGACTTTTTGAAAAACGGCGCCGCCATTTAAAAAAATCTCGTTGACTTTTTGGAAAATCTCGCCGCCGTTTCATAGCTTGGACAGATTGGGTACTCACGGTAGCACCTGTAGCATTTTCGGTAGCACTTCGGAGAGGCCAATATGCACCCGTAAAAAACATAATACCAACCAGTTAGCGCCGCCTGTAGCACTTGTAGCACTTTCTCACGCGCGATATATACGCGCGCGTAATAAGGAAATGCATTAATGGGTTTGGGTCGAATGATAATAAGTGGGTCGTTTACAAACACGTGAGCCAGACCTAGGCAAAAAAAGGCGCCCGCGGTTGGTTGGACGCCCTTTTTCTTTCCTGATTATTCCTTATTCACCTTCCCATCGGAAGATGTCGACGTGAGTGGTACCGAAGTACTCGTCATCTCCGCCGTCCTGAATGAGACGCGGATCCTCATGGTCAGTCATGGGTCCTTCACGTGGGATGAACTTATTGAAGTCCTCCGTGGGTATGACCATGCCAAAGATGCCAATGCCGCAGCGGGTGGTGATGCCCTTGAAACCGCAGGTGATGTACATGGTAGAGAAGAAGGTGTGGTCGTAGAACGTCTTTTTGTTCTCACGCTCGAAGCGGGCCATACGGACCTTCATGTCGGCGGTGACAGAATCCTTGAAATGCGTGAAGGTGTGCTGAATGTTGCTGACAAAGATGTCGAGGGCATCCGCATTGATACTGTCACGTGACCAGATACTCTGCTTGATGTTGTCATCCATTTCCTCCTTCATTTTCTTTTCAGAAGGATTGGTGAGCCAAGCAATGATGAGCAGGATGACAAGAATGCCCAATGCAATCACAACTTTACCCAGGCAAGTGTGGCTGAACTTCTTGAATGCCGATTCTTTAGTGCGGTATGAACCGCGGTCTAATTGCTCCATAGTCTAATAATAATTAATGTGAAATGAGGTTCATAAATTCCTGACGCGTCTTGGCCTGGTTGAAGGCTCCGCTGAAATCGCTGGTTGTGGTGACCGCGTTCTGCTTTTCCACACCGCGCATCTGCATGCACATGTGGCGAGCCTCCACGACCACCATCACGCCCAGGGGATGCAGAGTCTGCTCTATGCATTCCTTGATTTGCAGCGTCAATCGCTCCTGCACCTGCAGGCGGTGGCTGTAGATGTCGACCACGCGTGCTATCTTGCTCAGGCCAGTGATATAGCCATTGGGGATATAGGCCACGTGCACCTTGCCATAGAAGGGCAACATGTGATGCTCACACAGGGAGAAGAAGTCAATGTCCTTCACAATGACCATCTGCGAATAATCTTCCTTGAAAAGTGCATCGGTCAGTACCTTGTGGGCATCCATCTGGTAGCCACGGGTGAGCACCTGCATGGCCTTGGCCACGCGCATGGGCGTTTTGAGCAACCCTTCGCGCTGTGGGTCCTCCCCCAACAGTGTCAGGACTTTGCCATAGTGCCCTGCCAGCTCATCCAGTCCTTCCCGATAATCAGTTTCTGGATTCATTTTCCTGTTATTACTTTCTCTAAATTCAAGTTAGTAGGGTACGTCAATGGTTCCCCGCACAATGGTGGCCCTGTCATAGCCCATCCGTACGACCTCATTGTAGACTTCACGAGCCTCGTCGAGTGTGCGGAAGTTGCCCAGTCGACAGGTCCATCTGGGAGAATAGAACTTCACGTAGACCCTGTGCCCGGGGAACATCGACCTGAGTGCGCTACCCGTCTGTTCTGCCTTTTGTTGATTAGCCCTGGTATTGCCGCCATTGAACACCTGAATGCGATAGCCCGTTACCTTGCGCGTACGCAGAGGCTGGTTGATATTCACTGAGTCAGGCTCTTGTTCATGTACCTGCCGCTGCTCGTTGCGCGTTTCTGTATTCTCGTTGTTGCGAGGTTGTTGCGAACCGTTAGCTTGCGTCTGCCTCCGGGGTGCATTGTTCTCCTGGCGCGGCTGTGCCGGTGGTGTAATCTTTCCATTTACCAGATCGTCGATGGCGGCGTCCTGGTGGATGGTGATTCTTCCTCCTCCGGCGTTCTCAGTCTGGATGCGCTGGGTGAACGACTGTGCAGACAGGGCAAGAGGCATCATGGTAAAAAGGCAATAGGGCAAAGCCATGCATAGCCGTCTGAAGAATGTATTACTTTTTTTCGTCATACGCATTGAATGTTTTGCTTGATTACCTTTTTGCCATTTCACCATTAGCCTATTATTTGAAGGCATCAATAATACCCTTGAAATCAGCAGCCTTCAGCGAGGCTCCACCAATGAGTCCGCCGTCGATGTCGGGCTTGGCGAAGAGCTCAGGAGCGTTAGAAGCCTTGCAGCTGCCACCATAGAGGATAGTGGTATCGTCAGCCACGGCCTGTCCGTACTTTTCAGCGATGATGCTGCGAATGTAGGCGTGAATCTCCTCTGCCTGTTCGGCAGTAGCGGTCTTTCCAGTACCGATGGCCCAGATGGGCTCGTAGGCGATGACAATCTTGCGGAAGTCCTCCTCATTGAGGTTGAAGACGCTGCCTTCCAGCTCGGCCTTCACCACTTCGTTCTGCTTGCCGGCCTCGCGTTCTTCCAGGCTCTCGCCGATGCAGAAGATGACCTTCAGGTCGTTCTTCTGTGCCAGCAGCACTTTCTCCTTCAGGATCTCAGGAGTCTCCTTGTAGTACTCACGACGCTCAGAGTGTCCCAAGATGACATACTGGGCACCTGTTGACTTCACCATCTCTGCGCTCACCTCGCCGGTGAAAGCGCCCTTCTCCTTGTCAGCGCAGTTCTCGGCACCTAGGCCAATGATGTCCTGGTCAAGGAACTGTGCAATTGAAGCCAGATGAATGAAAGGTGTGCAGATGACCACGCCACAGTTGGGCTTCTCGGCCTTCAGTGTTTCATTAAGCTCCTTTGCCAGAGCAATACCATCCTGGAGATTCATGTTCATCTTCCAGTTTCCTGCAACAATTTTCTTT
>CAMNJH010000017.1 GCA_946541275.1 uncultured Prevotellaceae bacterium | reverse complement strand
CCAGAAGCACCCACTGGTGGCCGAGGTCTACAAGCACTATGCCGCCCGCTGCCGCCAGGCCAATGCCATGGACTTTGACGACTTGTTGCTGCAGACCTTCCTGCTGTTCGAGCAGCACGAAGATGTGCGACGCAAGTATGTGGAGAAGTTCCATTACGTGCTGGTCGATGAGTATCAGGACACCAACTATGCTCAGCAGCGCATCGTGCTCCAACTAACCCACGAGCGGCAACAGGTTTGCGTGGTGGGCGACGATGCTCAGAGTATCTATAGTTTTCGTGGAGCCAACATTGATAATATTCTCAATTTCAGGGAGTCATATACAAATGCGCGCTTGTTCAAACTGGAGCAGAACTACCGCTCTACTCAACTCATTGTGCAGGCAGCCAACAGCTTGATTCGGAAGAACGAACGGCAGATTCCGAAAGACGTCTTCAGCCAGAACGAACACGGCGAGAAACTACAGCTGAAGCCTGCGCTGAGTGACCGCGAAGAGGCTATGATAGTTTGCAACGACATTAAGCGCCTGCGTCGTAAAGAGGGTGGGGAATGGAGTGACTTTGCCATTCTCTATCGCACCAACTCTCAGAGCCGCTCCTTTGAGGAACAGATGCGCAAGGAGGGCATTCCCTATCGTATCTACGGTGGCCTGTCGTTCTATCAGCGTAAGGAAATCAAGGATGTCATTGCCTACTATCGCACCGTGGCCAACCCTGACGATGAAGAGGCCCTGCGCCGCATCATCAATTATCCGGCGCGTGGCATTGGCGATACCACCGTGCAGAAGATTGCTGCCGCTGCCACCCAGCACGGCGTTTCGCTTTACACCGTCCTGTCGCAGCCTGTGCTCTTCAGGCTGGATGTGGCTAAAGGTACTGCAGCCAAGCTGGAGGCCTTCCGGCAGCTCATTGAGGGCTGGCGACAGCGTCTGAACACCGAGGACGCCTATCAGCTGGGCCACGCCATCATTCAGGAAAGCGGCATCTCGAAAGACATCTACTCTGGTCGGAACCCCGAGGACCTGTCGCGTCAGGAGAACCTGGAGGAGTTCCTGGCAGGCATGCAGGATTTCGTGGAGAGCAGACGCGAGGAGGACATGGGCGACCAGATGCAACTGGGTGACTTTCTGCAGGAGGTGGCTCTACTCACCGACCTTGACAGTGACAAGGATACCAATCAGCCGCGGGTGTCGCTGATGACCATTCACTCAGCCAAGGGACTGGAGTTCCCCACAGTTTTTGTAGTAGGCCTGGAGGAGAATATCTTTCCTTCACCCATGTGCACCAATTCACTCCGCGAACTGGAGGAGGAGCGCCGCCTGCTCTATGTGGCCATCACCAGGGCCGAGAAACACTGCATCCTGACCTGCGCTGAGAACCGTTTCCGCTATGGAAGGATGGAGTACGACACGCCCTCGCGCTTCATTCACGACATTGACCCGCAGCTGTTGCACGTTGACAGTGGGGTTGGCGGAGAGAGAAATGTGGAGCGAGAAGAGCGGAGAGAGGAACGCTGGGGACGTAAGCCATGGCAGCGGCCTTCGGAGGGACCGGAATGGATGCAGAACCCGCGACCGGTGGCTACTCAGTTCCGTGCTGATCCCAAACCAAGGGCCATACCACAACCAAAGCCGGAACCGGCAGCAGACCCTTTTTCTCAGGATTTCAAGCAGTTGCTTCACACGGCCAGCGGTGGGCGCTTCAAGCCTGTGGCTCAGTCATCGGCACCTGTTGCCCAGCCTTCGTCGGCAGGAGGACTGCGTGAAGGGATGGTCATAGAGCACCAGCGTTTTGGTGTGGGCACCGTGGTGCGCCTGGAGGGCAGTGGCGACAACGAGAAAGCCACTGTCGATTTTCGCAATGCAGGAACTAAGCAACTGCTGCTGAAGTTTGCAAAATATAAAGTCGTGAGGCCTTGAAACAGGCAGATTGGACTGATAAACTCTCTTTATTTTAGGTATCACTTTCTTTCAAACCCTTCACAACGTGCTTAACTTTCATGTTTTCAGTACGTTATAGTGAAGAGTTGGCTCATGTGCAAAAATGCGGGGCGCGCAATTTCCAAAGGGAGGCCGCCCCGTTGGAAAAAGTCGGCCTCCCATGAAAAAAAGTCGACGACTTTTTGCAAAATCCTCTTCATTTTATGAAAAATGTTGACAATTCGCAATCGGCTTCCAACATCAAATAAACAGGGTTAGGCCAAAATAAAAGAAAAGCCAGGAACATGCCTGGCCCAGATGTAGGTTGCTCTCTTTTAACCCTTCACGCTAAACTGTTGTCAATTAGTAGCTTAGGCGGAATGTGAAGGGTTTTTCAGAATGATGATAACTGGTTGAAAATATCAAATGTTGAGTGAGGGTCGTGAGTCTTGCTCGGAAGCAGAGTCCATGGGGAATAAACCGTAGAGCTTGGCATCAATCATATCAGTCACTTGTTTCAGATGGTCGTGGTTGTCGCCAAACTTGCAGTGGTCGCCATCAACAATGATTAGCTGTCCTTTGTAGCCGCTGATCCATTTTTCGTAGCGACGCTCCAGTCCTTGCAGGTAGTCAAGACGCATGGTCTGTTCGTATTCACGTCCGCGCTTCTGAATCTGCTCCACCAGTGTGGGAATGCTGGCGCGGATGTAAATCATCAGGTCGGGCAGACGTACTAGCGACATCATCAGCTCGAACAAATCTTGGTAGTTGGCAAAGTCACGGTCGCTCATCATTCCCTGTCCGTGGAGGTTGGGAGCAAAGATGCAGGCATCTTCAAAAATGGTCCTGTCTTGAATGATAGTGTCCTGACTTTTAGATATTTCGACTACTTCTTTGAATCTTTTATTGAGGAAGTAAATTTGCAGATTGAACGACCATCGGGGCATGTCGGCATAGAAATCGGCCAAATAGGGATTGTCGTCTACGGGTTCAAAACGGGGGGTCCAGCCATAGCGATGTGCTAAGAGCTTGGTGAGTGTGGTTTTTCCACTGCCAATGTTTCCGGCTATTGCAATGTGCATATACTTGTGATTTAGGGTTTGCTGTTTGTTGATTAGTCAGGGAATAGTCCGAAGAGGGTGCGGTCAATGCGGTCTACAATCAGGGCAAAGTCGCGTGGGTTGTGCTGAAAGTCCAGCTGGTCTTTCTCGATGGTGATAACCCGGCCGGGATATTTGTTACGTATGAAGTCCTCGTAGCGGCGGTTCAGGTTTTCCAAATATTCCAGCTGTATCTGCTGCTCGTAATTGCGTCCTCGCTTCTGGATGTTGCCCACCAGATGGGCAACCGAGGCTCGCAGGTAAATGAGCAGGTCGGGCACGCGGACCACCGTCATCATCTGCTGGAACAGCTCCATATAGGTGTCGTAATCGCGGTCGGACAGATGATCCATGGCCTTGTTGTTGGCCATGAAGACATAGACGCCTTCAAAGATAGTGCGGTCCTGAATGATGGTGTGGTCGGCCTTGGCAATGTCGATGAGGTCTCGGAAACGCTCCTTGAGGAAATAGACCTCCAGGTTGAACGACCATCGGCGCAGGTCACGATAGTAATCCTCCAGATAAGGGTTTTCTGTCACGGCCTCATAGCGCGGCTCCCAGCCGTAATGGCGGGCCAGCATGGCCGTCAGAGTGGACTTGCCGCTCCCTATGTTTCCTGCTATGGCTATATGCATTTTTTAGTGTGCTAATTGTCTGTTTGGTGGTTAATGAAGTGGATGATATCGTCAATCACTGCCTGAGGGATGGTGCCCTGTATCGCATATTCCTGAGGCGTTGACTTGCCTTCGCCCGTCAGGAAAAGGTGGTTCAGGTCGGGATAGGAGGCGAATGAAACCTGTGGCTTCCCGCTGAGCACCTGTTGCCAAAGGTGGAAGTCCTGCATAGTCACCTGGTAGTCGCGGCCACCTTGCAGAATCAGCATGGGCGTGGCCAGACGCTGGGCCACCTCCGTCTGATTCTGGGGCTCCAGGTAGTGGGGACTCTGCTGTCGCAGCTGATCCATGGTGGCTTGCATCTGCTCAGGGGTGACCTCGGGCATCGACAGATAGGCTATCTGCTCTTTCACCACGTCGGACAGGTCGCGGGCAGGAGCCGCCATCATGATTATACCGTCAAGATTTGAGCGTGAGGCTATTTCGGGAGCCAGCATGGCACCTAGGCTGTGGCCTAGCAGGATGACGTGGCTGGAATAGGCGCGGGCCAGCCGGATGGCAGCCAGGGCATCGAGGATGGTCTCATCGTCCATCGAAGTGACGGGCTTCTGGTAGACCAGTGTGCGCTTGTCGTAGCGCAGTGAGCTGATGCCGTGCTCGGCCAGCTGGCGTGAGAGGTCGAGGAAGGTGCTGTTGCTCATCACCGTCTCATTTCTGTCAAGGGGGCCGGATCCATGCACAAAGACCACCAAGGGTGGACTGGCCGAGCGCCCGCTGAGGACGATGGAGCAGGGCAGGGCAATGTCAGGGCTGGTGTGCACGGTGTCGTCCAGCTCGACGGCATCGTCGGGCAGAGGCATATTGTTGGCGGCATGCTGGGGCTGAATTGGCCTTAGCCAGATACCCTGGATGAGACCAGCCTGGTCAAGGGTGACGCTGAAGGACAGTTGGCCATGTTCGAAGTCGACAATTGACAAGAAGGTGTCGTGTTTGTCGCCCTGCTGATGCTCCCATTCGCCATGCCGTTGGTAGGGGCCGAGCATCTGCTCCAGTTGCTTCATCGTGCCATCCATCTGCTGGCGGGATAATTGCTTCCTGATGTCCTCTGACATGGCAGCAAATAGGCTGTCGGTCTGGTCTTCGAGCAAAAGGGTGAAGATGTGCTCGGCCTGGCGTGACTCCTTGCCAACTTCTTGGCCCATCAGTATCAAAGGGCAAAAAGCCAGTGTGAAAAGGAGGAAATTTCTTACGCTCATGTCAGGTGTTATCGCAATTTTTTGCAAAGATACGAAATAATTCATAATTTGCAATCTGCAATTCACAATTATTTTGTAATTTTGCACACGAAATAAATAATTAAAACAAAATGACAATGAAAAAGTATCTTATAGCCCTGCTGATTGGTCTGCCGTTGGCAGCCTTTGCTCAAGACAATACATGGGAACAGGCCAATGCGAATCCTCAGGTCAATGCTGACCAGAAATATATGGCCGGCGCAGTGCCTGAAGTTGACGGAAAAGTGGTATTTGAGACCACTATTGAGGCGCCAGGCAAGTCGGCTCGCCAGATTTATGACATCCTGCACCAGCAGATGGCTACCATGACCAAGGAGCCCGGGCAGCTGGAACAGAGCAGACTGACACTGGAGGACACAGAGAAGCTGCAGCTGGTGGGTAACTACCAGGAGTGGCTGGTGTTCAAGAACAAACCGCTGAATCTTGATCGCACTCGTCTGCTCTATCATCTTGTGGCTGACTGCCGTGACGGTTCGGCAACGCTCAAGATGATGCGCATTGTGTACCTTTATGATGAAGAGCGTGATCCGCAGACCTACTATGCTGAGGAGTGGATTACTGACCGATATGGACTGAACAAAAAGCAGACAAAGCTGGCCAAGGTGAGTGGAAAGTTCCGTAGAAAGACCATTGACCGCAAGGATTATTTGTTCCGTAAATTCACAGAAGCTCTGCAGAAGTAAACATGGCAACACAGCAAGAGGAGACCAACAAGCAGTTGGAGGAGGCCATGGCCAATCGGCCGCGAAGGCACAATCTGGAGCCCTTTCGTGACAGTAGCAAGACCAGGGTGCTGCGTATGTGGCTGAACATCATTTTCCTGGTGGGTGCTATCGCCGGACTCATCGTGTATTTTAAAGTGGACCACGAAGTAGCCAAGTATATTCTGATTAGTTCGTTGGTGTTTAAGTTCGTAGAGCTCATTCTGCGCATATTCAAGATATAAGATTTGAGGTCAGAGTATTTCGTGAACCACCTGAAATGTATATTTATCGTTCTGACGATGCTACCTGCCATCGCCAGGGCTCAGGAATTTAGTCGGATTGACCAGAATGGCAACGTGGCCCGCTCGGATCGCAACGGGAATTTTAATCCCCATAGTACCGATACGACCAAGGCTAAGCAGGTGCCAAAAGGTATCTTTGTATGGAGTGTGGACCGCCGCTTCGGCGACATACAGCGAGTGGAAGTTGACACGCTTCCCCATCTCTATCCACAGTCAACCCAGGCTAAAGGCAAGTATGGCCAGTACAATACGTTGGGCTCGAACTTCACAGCCCGGCAAAATCGTATCTTTACAGACCGCAACGCTACTAGCCAGTTCCTTTTCCTTGATGCTTACGACCAGGTGCTGAAGCAGCCCGACCAATGGCACTTCACCAACACATTGTCGCCCATCACTAACCTGACATATGGCAGTTGTGGTGACAAGACGAACGGAGAGGATGTGATCGATGCCCGATTTGCCGTGAATGCTGGCAAGCTGACTGGCATTGGCTTTGATTTGGACTATCGTTATGCCCGTGGATATTACCAGGGGCAGAACAACTCACATTTCGGCGCCTCTTTCTATGCCTCACACCTGGGCGACCGCTATCAGATGCACGCCCTGTTCCAAACTTATCATCAGAAGGCAGCAGAAAATGGTGGTATTACAAATGATGACTATATCACGCATCCGGAACTGTTCAGCGACAGTTATAGCGACAACGAGATTCCTACGGTGCTCTCCTCCAACTGGAATCGGAACAACCACCAGCGGCTGTTCCTCACCCACCGTTACAGCATGGGCTTCTATAGAAAAGTACCTATGACCGAGGAAGAGAAAGAAGCCAAACGCTTTGCCTTGGAGGCAGCCAAGGAAAAAGGACAACAGGAGGAACAAGAGAAGAAAGAGGCTGCGCCGAAGGGCAGACCCGATGATGCCAAGATTGCTGGCGATGAACCAGTAGCCCTGCCTAATGACAGCTTGTTGGCAGTGACTGACAGCCTGAAGAACAACGGGCGAATCACGGTGGATTCGAAGGCCATGGCCGATTCGCTGCTGGCAGCAGAGGCTTTGCCTGTTGACTCGGCCGATTTGTTCATGAAGCGTGAGTTCGTTCCCGTTACCAGTTTCGTCCATACCGCCGAGGTAACCAACTATGACCGCATCTACCAGGCTTATCTGACCCCCAAAAAATACTATGGGAACACCTATTATGACTTGCGGCCAGGCGGTGGCTATTCTGCTGACTCCATCTACGACCAGACTAAGTTGCTGTCAGTAAAGAATACGCTAGCAATAGCGCTGCTGGAAGGCTTTAATAAGTATGCCGCCGCCGGTCTGAAGGCATTCGTCAGTCATGATTTGAGGCGCTTCGACATGCCCAATGTGGCCACGGGTGATACTATGGCTACCCTGGAGCGATGGTCGGAGCATAACATCAGCATCGGCGGACAGCTTGTCAAGGCTCAAGGTGCTTTCCTGCATTATGACTTGCTGGCTGAGGCTTGGGTGGCAGGCGAGGATGCAGGTCAGCTAAAGCTTGACGGCAAGGCCGATTTGAATTTCTCCCTTTTTGGGGATACTGTCCGGCTGGATGCCAAAGCCAGTCTGCATAGGCTGAACCCAACATTCCTACAGCGGCACTATCACTCCAAGCACCTGTGGTGGGATAACAATTTCAGCAAGGAGACCCGCTCACATTTGGAAGGAAAGCTGAGCTACGAAAAGACTAAGACGGCGTTGCGTGTGGCACTCGACGAGATAGAAAACTATACTTATCTGGGTATGTCGTATGCCATGAATGATGAAGACAGGACGAACCTGACAGCTGGCTTCCGTCAGCATGGAAGCTCGCTGGCAGTTCTTACCGCTCAGCTGGACCAGCGCCTGAAACTGGGGCCGCTCCATTGGGATAATGTGTTGACTTTCCAGACCAGCAGCGAGCAGGATGTGCTTCCGCTGCCGAAGCTTAATCTTTTCACCAATCTCTATCTGGAGTTCATTGTGGCCCAGGTGCTTCGGGTGGAGCTGGGTGCTTCGGGCACATGGTTTAGTAAGTATGAGGCTCCCGACTTCTTGCCGCAGCTCAATCAGTTTGCCGTGCAGCAGAACGCCAATTCGCGCATAGAACTGGGCAATTTCCCGTTTGTTGACGTGTATGCCAATCTTCACTTGAAGCATACCCGCTTCTTCATCATGATGACAAATGCCACTGGCACCAACTTTGACAGGATGGCTTTCCTCACGCCACACCATCCTTTGAATCGTTCAGTGCTTTACTTTGGTGTATCCTGGAACTTCTTTAACTAGCAAAAAGACATGGCAGAACTACCAGCAATGATACAAGACCTGGCGCTCATCCTTATGGTGGCGGGTGTGGTGACACTTCTTTTCAAAAAACTTAAGCAGCCTCTGGTGCTGGGCTATATCGTGGCAGGATTTCTAGTGTCGCCACACATGCCGTATACGGCTAGCGTGGTTGACATGTCTAACATTCATTTGTGGGCCGACATTGGCGTGATGTTCCTGCTGTTCTCTCTGGGACTGGACTTCTCCTTTAAGAAAATTCTGAAGATGGGCGCCTCGCCTATCATCTCGACCATCTCCATTATCTTTTCCATGTCGGTTTTGGGCATATTGGTAGGGCGGCTGTTCGGCTGGACACAGATGGACTGCATCTTCCTAGGCGGTATGCTGGCCATGTCTTCGACGACAATCATCTATAAAGCGTTCGATGACCTGGGACTTCGGCAGCAGCAGTTTGCTGGGCTGGTAATGAGTGTGCTCATTCTTGAGGATATCCTGGCCATTGTGATGATGGTGATGCTGAGTGCCATAGCCGGAGGCAACTTGGAAGGAGGTCAGATGCTGGGCTCCATTGTGAAAATCGTCTTCTTCCTGGTGTTGTGGCTTGTGGTGGGCATTTTTGCCATACCTCTTTTCCTTCGTCAAGTTCGTAGCCTCATCAATGCCGAGGTGCTGCTCATAGTGTCGCTGGGCCTTTGCTGTGCCATGGCCGTTTTCTCAACAAAGGTGGGCTTCTCCTCTGCCTTTGGCGCATTCATCATGGGCAGCATCCTGGCTGAAACCGTTGAGGCTGAGCGCATAGAGAAGTTGGTAGAGCCCGTAAAGAATTTGTTTGGTGCCATCTTTTTCGTGTCTGTCGGCATGTTGGTCGATCCCCATATCCTGGTGGAATATGCCCTGCCCATCCTGACGTTGGTGTTCACCATCCTGATAGGCCAGTCCATCTTCGGCTCGTTTGCTTTCATGCTGGGTGGCGAGTCGTTGAAGTCTGCCATGCGTTGTGGCTTCTCGATGGCGCAGATAGGTGAGTTCTCGTTCATTATTGCCTCACTGGGCTTGTCGCTTGGTGTCATTGGTGATTTCCTATATCCGGTCGTGGTGGCCGTATCCGTCATAACAACTTTCCTCACACCTTACATGATACGGCTTGCCACGCCGGTTTATAATGCGCTGGAGCATCGTTTGCCATCCAGGCTTATTCGGGCCATGAATCATCTCTCCATGAGTCATCCCAACACCACCGAGAGCAGCAAGTGGAAGCGACTGTTGTTGCAGATGGGGCTGAACACCATGGTGTATGGCATTTTGTCGTTGGCAGTTATCACCCTCATGTTTATGCTTTTCCTTCCCTTTGCGACCAAGCTGATGGGAGGACAATGGTATACCAATTTGATAACTGGTGTGCTGACGGTCATGCTGATAGCCCCCTTCCTTCGGGCAATGATTATGAAAAAGAACCGCAGCGATGAGTGGATGGCATTGTGGAATGAGAGCAACCGAAATCGCTTGCCCCTGTTGTTCACGGTGTTGGTGCGCATGCTGATTGCCGCTTCCTTTGTGTTCTACATCTGTCAGCATCTGGCCAATTTTGCTCCCGCACTAGTCATCATGCTTGGCATTGTTGCTGTTGTGCTCATCGTATTGTCACGTAGTGTCAAGCATCGTAGTATTCTGCTGGAGCGGCTATTCATCAACAACCTCCGTTCTCGTGACATAGAGGCCCAGGTTCATGGCAAGAAACGGCCGCTTTATGAAGGCAAGTTGCTGGACCGAGATATCCACATTGCCGACTTTGAAGTGCCTCAGAATTCACTGTGGGCCGGTATGACGCTGATGCAGCTCAATCTGGGGCGCAAGTATGGCGTGCATATCAGCAGCATTCTGCGGGGCAACAACCGTCTGAACATCCCCGATGGCAAGGACTTGCTCTTTCCTCTTGACCGTCTTCAGGTCATTGGCAGCGATACTCAGCTGGGCGCCATGAAGGCCGCCATCGAGAAGGAAGTGCGCCAGGAGGATTGTGACTTCGAGAAGCGCGAAATGAAGCTGCGCCAGCTGATTATCGGCCAAGGCAGTCCTTTCATCGGTCTCACGCTTGAGGAAAGCGGACTGCGAAGCCTGTATAACTGCATGGTAGTAGGTCTGGAGGAAGGACTGGAGAATCTTTCGCCCTTCCCCCCGTCCCGTAAGTTCGAGGAGGGCGACATCATCTGGATAGTAGGTGAGGAGGACGACCTGAACCGTTTATTAAAGATGTAATAAGACGATGATAAGTGATAATAAAAGAGAAACATTAAGAGCTGCCCTGTTCGACCTTGACGGAGTAGTGTTCGACACCGAGCCTCAGTACAGCGTGTTCTGGGGTGAGCAGTGCCGGCGCTATCACCCTGAGCATCCTGGGCTGGAGAACGAAATCAAAGGTCAGACGCTGGACCAGATTTTCGAGATGGGCTGGAGCGGCCCGCTGTTCAGTGAGCGCCAGCATGTGGTAGAGCGCCTGAATGCCTTCGAGGCACAGATGCGTCTGGACTATGTGGCGGGCTTTGAAACCTTTGTTGATGACCTGCGCCGTCATGGCTTGCGTACTGCCGTCGTTACTAGTAGCAATCTGGTGAAGATGTCGGCCGTTTATCAGAAACATCCTGAGTTCAAGGGATTGTTCGATGCCATATTGACCAGCGAAGACTTTGCTGAGAGCAAACCGTCACCCGATTGTTATCTGCGGGCTGCGGCCCGGTTCGGGCTGGGCCGTGAACACTGCGTAGTGTTCGAGGATAGTCTGAACGGCCTGCGTTCAGGTCAGGCTGCTGAGATGATGGTCGTGGGGCTGGTCACCACAAATCCGTTGGACAAGGTTAAACCGTTAAGTGATTATCAGATAGAAAATTATATAGATTTTGATTATAAAAAGTTGAACCAATTATGGCAGGCTATTTAGTGAGCGATGAACGTAAAGTGACTACTCATCGCTTTATCGAAATGAAAAAGAAAGGAGAGAAAATCTCCATGTTGACTTCCTATGACTTCACCACCGCCGGCATCGTCGACCGCGCTGGCATTGACGGTATTCTGATAGGCGATTCCGCCTCGAATGTCATGGTGGGCAATGCCACAACACTTCCTATGACCGTCGACCAGATGATTTACCATGCCCGTGCCGTTGTCAATGGTGTGAAGCGGGCGCTGGTGGTGTGCGATATGCCCTTTGGCTCCTATCAGACGGGCGAGCACGACGGTGTGGCCAATGCTATTCGTATCATGAAGGAGAGCGGTTGCGATGCCCTGAAACTTGAGGGTGGGGTGGAGATTCTGCCCACTGTGAAGCGCATTCTTGACGCTGGCATCCCCGTGATGGGCCATCTGGGGCTCACGCCGCAGAGCATCAATAAGTTTGGAACTTATGCCGTGAGGGCCAAGGAAGAGGGCGAAGCCCAGAAACTCGTCAGCGATGCTCAGGCGCTGGCAGAAGCCGGTTGTTTCGCCGTGGTGCTCGAGAAAGTGCCTGCTGCTCTGGCCAGTAAGGTCACTGCCCTGCTGCCTGTTCCCACTATTGGAATAGGAGCCGGTCCTGAGTGCGATGGACAAATCCTTGTCGTAGCCGACATGCTCGGCATGACCCAGGGCTTCTCGCCGCGTTTCTTGCGCCGCTATGCCGACCTGAACACCGTGATGACCGATGCCATTGGCCAATACGTGACCGATGTGAAGGCTGGTGACTTCCCCAACGAAAGCGAATCCTACTAATCACGCAGATATACGATGAAGCGACTGTTGTTCATATTGTCTTTGGTCTGCCTCCAGTGGTCTTTTGCCAATGCGCAGACTTACACCAAAGAATTCAACAACCCCCGTCTGGAGAAGAAGGCTGCCAAATGGCTGAAGAAGGGGAGGTGGCGTAATGGCTTTGTGAAGGCCGGTCCCGATGCCTCGGTCAATGCCACCGATTTCTATTTGCAATATCAGCGTAACCCCGCCCAGTGGGAGGCTTTGTTCCGCTGGATAGCAGAGACTGACCTGCTCACTATTCCCAAGGGCAAGCACCCCATTGAGGGCACTACGCTGGTTGCCAGTGTGGAAGACTCGAAAAACGGTCCTCTGGCCAAGCGTCAGAGCGAGAGCCACTACCACCACATTGACTTCCAGTATGTGGTGAAGGGCGTTGAGCGCTTCGGGCTAATCGATCACGATTCGTCTACCCCCAACTGCGAGTGGCGCGAGGACGTCATACACTATGACTATGCTGTGGACAAGGCCCGATTCATTGACTCCTCCCCCGACCGCTTCTTCATTTTCTTCCCTGGCGACTGGCACATAGCGAAAATCGAGAACGACACCGACCAGCAGGACATCAGGGTAATCGTTATTAAGGTAGACTATATTGACGACTAAGATGGAAAAAGTAGGACGATATGAATTCATGGCCGAGCCCTTCCACTGCGATTTCAGTGGCAGATTGTTCATGGGCCATCTTGGCAACAACATGCTGAATGCTGCCGATTTCCCACGCACCGACCGTGGCTTCGGTATGAAGTACCTCATGACCATCCAGCGCTCATGGGTGCTGTCACGCCTGGCCATTGAGATGACAGAGATGCCCCAGCAGTACGCCCGCTTCCATGTGGAAACATGGGTGGAGAGTGCCATGCGCTTTTTCACCAGCCGTAACTTCCGCGTCACCGATGGTGAGGGCCACCCCATGGGCTATGGCCGCAGCATCTGGGCCATGATTGACACGGAAAGCCGCCAGCCCACTGACATCTATGCCATTGACAATGGCGCCATCAACAACTGGATAGTGAAGGACAAGGAGTGCCCCATCGACAAGGGAGGCCGCGTCAAGGTAGGGGCCGATGCTTCTTTAGTGCGTACCATCGACACAGGCTATAGTGACGTGGACATCAATGGTCATGTCAACTCGGTGAAGTACATTGAGCATGTGCTCGACCTTTGGCCCCTGTCCTGGTATCGGCAGCATCAGATACGGCGCTTTGAGATTGCCTATGTGGCCGAGGCACATGCTGGTGACCGGCTGTCGTTCTATCGTGAGCAGACGGCTGATGACGTCTTCTGCGTGCGCATAGTCAAGAAGAGCGATGCCGACGAAATAGAGGTGGCTCGCGCTGCAGTCAGTTTCATTTAGTTCTTAGTTATGGCCCACTCAAGAGTAATGCTCATCTACACCGGTGGCACCATCGGTATGAACCGCAATCCGCTGACGGGAGCACTCGAGCCTTTTGACTTCGAGCACCTGCGCAGCTGCGTGCCCGAGCTGGAACAGATTCCCGTGGAGATTGCCACCCGCCAGTTTCAGCACCCCATTGACTCTAGTGACATGACGCCTGCCCTTTGGACTCAGCTGGCCCATCTTATCTGCGACAACTACGACGCCTTCGATGGCTTCGTCGTCCTTCATGGCACTGACACCATGGCCTACACTGCCTCTGCCCTGTCCTTCATGTTGCAGAATCTTACCAAGCCCGTCATCCTTACAGGCAGTCAGCTGCCCATTGGCCAGTTGCGCACCGACGGAAAGGAAAACCTCATCACCTCCATTGAGATAGCTTCTGCCCGCCATGCTGACGGGCGGGCCATGGTGCCTGAGGTATGCATCTATTTCAATTGTCACCTCATGCGCGGCAACCGCACCACGAAGCAGAGTGCCGAGGAGTTCAATGCCTTTGAGTCGTTCAACTATCCTCATCTGGCCGATGCTGGCGTGCAGATTACCTACCACCCCGAGTTTATCCTCCAGCCCGACTACGACCAGCCCATGGTACCTTTTTTCCGACTGGACTCCAACGTCATCATCTTCTCCCTCTTTCCTGGGGTGCGTGAAGACTTGATACGTCACATCATTGCCACTCCCAACCTGCGCTCCATCGTGATGCGTACCTTTGGCAGTGGAAATGCCCCCCAGAGCCCCTGGCTGCTGAATGCCTTGAAGCAGGGCACTGCTGCAGGCAAGGTCATTATCAATATCAGCCAGTGCATGCAGGGGGCTGTTGAAATGTCGCGTTACGACACGGGCTTCCAGCTTAAGGAGGCTGGTGTCATCAGTGGGCGCAACGGCACCGTGGAGGCTGCCGTCACCAAGCTCATGGTGCTGCAGGGCAAGTATGACGACAATGAGCAGGTGCGGGTGGCCATGCAGCAGAGCCTTTGTGGTGAAGTAACTCTTTAGGATGGTTTATCTTTATTGTAAGTAAAAACTGTTCAACCCTTCATTGCTAATCTATACCGTTGTGTTTCAGTCGATTGCAGTGAAGGGTTGTTTTTCTTTCTTCTATTTCTAAAAGTTTGGCTTGTACTGTTTTTTCTATCGTGGGACAGCTCAAAAAGTCAGCGGCTTTTTGAAAAAGGGTGGCCCCCCATGAAAAAATCTCGCCGCCATTTTTCAAAATCCCGCCTCCATTTTCATGAAAATCGACCCTTCACAGATAGTCGAAATTATCCTGTTGTGCCAACATTTGGATAAGCTAGCATTAGTGAAGGGGCCTTTATTTTTACTAAACACCCTCCTCTTTGAACCCTTCACTACAATTAATTGTAAATCAATGATTTGAATGTAAGGTGAAGGGTTCTGTCAACATCTGAATTCCCATGAATTAGGTGGTCAGTATCTGTACAATGCGCTCAGCGGTGCGACCGTCCCAGCGGTCGGGCAGTGCGCATTTCTTCCATTGTCCGGCCACCATCTTCTTCATTTCTTCACTGAGGCACTGCGGATCTTCGCCCACAAGGACATTGCTGCCCACGGTGATGGTTTCCTGATGCTCCGTATAGCTGTTGAGTGTGATGCAGGGCACGCCATTGAAGGTGGCTTCCTCGGCCACGTTGCCGCTGTCGGTGATGATGCCACGGGCATGAGCAGTGAGCCATCCAAACTGCAGGTAGCTGAGGGGGGCGGTGATGAACAAGGTGGGTGAGGGGGGCATGAACGAGGCAATGGCCTGGCTGGCACTGGCACGCAGGGGAGCAATGATGGGGGTGGAGCCGGCAGAGTCCAGCATGGCGATGAGCAGTTGCTTCAGCTTCTGCTCGTCGGCCAGAAGGGCTTTGCGGTTGAGCGTGAGCACCAGGTAGCCTGATGGCTGGAGCAGGTCTTCGTCCGTCCAGTGCTCACTGGGCAGGACGGGAGTGAGCACGGGTTTCACCAGTCGCTGGTGATTGAAACGGAGCGTGTCCATCAGGATGTTGCCCACCATGTAGGTGCCTGAGCCCTCTGCCTGTTCGCGTGTGGCCACGCTGTTGCTGCGTATGCCTGCGGTGAACAGATAGTCACTGAGGGCATCAATGACCAGGCGGTTCACCTCCTTGGGCATGTGCATATCAAACGAGCGGGTGCCGGCTACCAGATGGGCCAGCTGCAGACCGCGTTTCTTGCTGACAATGGCGGCTGCCATAGTGGAGGCCAGGTCGTCAACGACGATGACCACATCGGCAGGCTGGCGGTCCAGATAGGCATCGAAACGAGCCATGACGTGACTGGTGATTTCGTTCAGACTGGTGCTGCTGACGCCTAGGAAGGCGTCAGGGCGTGGCATCTGTAGGTCATCGAAGAGTGAGGGCTCCAGGGTCGGGTCGTCTTCACAGCCGGCATATACCAGTTGACAGGTGGCTGACTGGTTCTTGCTGATGGCACGGATGAGGGGCGCCACCTTGACAAAGTTAGGACGTGCCCCGGCAACGATGCATATACGTTTCATGGTTTGCGTGATTTGAGGAGTTTATCTATTTCGTCGAACTGCTTGCCCAGGTTCAGGTTCAGGTAGATTTTATAAAGTGGGGGAGCCCATTTGTCCTGTTCCCGGGGCATGAGTAGCCTATAGTATTCTATGTAGGTGCGCGCACGCTGATAGTATTCGTTGAAGAGCTTGCGGTTGTTGGTGGCATCCTGGCTCTCGGCTTTGTTGAGATAGGCCATTCCGGCGTTGAAGTAAGGCTCGGGCAGGGAGTCATTCTGTGCCATGACCAGCCGCGCATAGCGGATGCTCTCGTCCCACTGCTCCATGCGCAGTAGGGCTGACGACTTGGCAAAGAGGAACAGCTGGCAGGTGTCGCAGACCTGCAGTGCCTCGTCGGCTATGTCCAGTGCCTTCTGGTATTGATGGCTACTGGTATAGGTGTCAATGATTCGGGGGAAGAAATAGGGGAACTGGGGCTGCTGTCGGAAGCCTTGCAAAAGTGTCTTCAGGTAGTTCAGACTGTCGCCGTTCCAGTTGTAGGCTTCGCTGATGAATTGCAGTGTGAAGCTGGTGTGGGCCGTGTCAGCCAGTGCCTGCTGGTGATAGCGAAGGGTGCCTTCAGCGTCGTGCTGCTTGTAGGCACTGTAGGTGGCCCAGTAGGCAGCTTCGGGCATGCGGGTATCGCTGCTGGCATAGTTGTAGCCTGTGAACAGGGGCTGGCGGGCGCAGTCCAGATAGGTATGCATGAAGAGGAAGGCCTGCTGCCACTGGCCTTTCCTGATGAAATATGTACCTCCGTTGAACAGGTTGGGACGGAAGGTGTTGAGCATCGTGGCATACTTATGCCGGTACTCTGGGGCTATGCGCCCTTTCTTGTCGGGCTTCTGGTCCAGACTATCGAGTGTCTCGGCCACGGAGAACATGCGCTGGCACAGGTTGAAGAAGGCTGCTGTGTCCTGCTTCTGTTTCAGGTACATGCGTTCGTTGGCTTGGTCGTATTGGCCTTTCACTGCCTCAAGCCATATCTGATAGGCTTGCTTGTTGGAGCGGTTGGCCGAGTCCTTGAGCAGTCTTGTCACTATCTGCTCAGCCTGGGGGTAGTTCTTGGTGCGGGGCTTGATGTAGGTGCGAGCCTGGCTCAGCTCATGGCGAACAGTGGACTCCTTGGACTTCTGGGCCGTTGAAGGGCATGGGGTCCAGAACAGAAGGAAGCACAGGGAAAAAAGCATCATGCATAATTTAGAATGCACGATGCAGAAAGACCGATTGCGTTCTAAACTATGCATGATGAATGGAATAGACGTTGGTTTACAAATCCTTCAGCGAGGGGTCGATGGCCTCCAGTTCGGTCATCTTGGCTTTCTCGTCAAGGTTGTAGTAGATGTTGTAGAGCAGATAAGACCAGTGGGTTTCCTTACGTTCGGGGTCGAGCTCCTTGGCCTTCTCCAGATAAGGCACAGCCTCGCGTAGCACGTCCTTCACCTTCTCGAAGTTCACCTTGGTGATGTTGCCGTTCTTGTCGGTCAGCTGATCCTGCAGGGCGCGTGCCTTTGACTGCAAGCAAACAGCAATGTTGAACACACAGGGCGTCCAGTTGGGGTCCAGTTCTACGGCTTTCTTGAAGGCGTCGATGGCACCCTGCCAGTTCTCGCTGTTCATCTCTGCTTCACCCAGCAGAGCCCAGGCCATCTTGTTCTGAGCGTCCAGGCCAGTCTCCTCCTTAGCCCATGCCTTCATGGCAGCGGCATCGTTGGCGCGGCTGTAGTATTCCTGCAGCAGGTTGAAGTACTGTTCCTTGTCGGGCTTGGCGGCGTGGAGCTTCTTCAGCTCGGTCAGATAAGCCACTGAGTCAGCGTGGGTTGTAGCGGTCTCCTTCTGGATGAAGAGCTTCATGTTGATAGCGTCGTCTTCCTTTTCGGGGAATTGAGTTGCTACCTCGGCATACTTCTTTGCAGTAGCATAGTCCTTGTCCTGATAGGCCAGCAGTGCTGTGTTGTAGGCAGCATCGGCAAGTAGGGTGTCGGCGGGCATGGTGGTCTCAACGAAGATGGGTGACTTTGCAGACTCGATGTAGGCACCCCAGGCCTTGATGGCACCGGGAGTGTTCTGGGCCTGATACTGGAGCACGCCACCATTATAGAGCCACTGGCGCTCGGGCAGGTAGCGGGTGGCATTGGCCTTGCGGAAACGAATCTTCACCTTTCCCTTCTCGTTGGGCAGTACGTCGTATTTCTCGCATTCCTCGGCGGCCTTGAATGCCTCGACGAGTGCGTTGACCATACGGTCAGTGTCGTAAGGTTTCTGCAGAATCAGGTTCTGGTATTCGTTCTGGTAGACCTTGTACTTGATTTCGTTCATCAGGTTCCAGGCCTCAGCCTTGTCTTTGGTCTCTGCTGCCGTAAGGGCAGGGGTCAGCTTGGCTGCGGCCTGATCCAGCTCACCGGCTGCATAGAGTTTCTTGGCTTCTTTCACCAGGGCATCCTGGGCAAAGGCGGTGGTGGCAGCTGCTGCCATCATGGCCATCATCAAAAACTTTTTCATGTGCTAATAGGTTTTTTGTTAGACTGTTTATTCATTATCAGGTGCTTGGGGCTCTGTGGGAAGTTCGGCTGATTCTGGCGTTTCTTCGTTTTCCTCTGCCAGTTCCTCCTCAGTAGCCTTCTGTACTTTGCATACACTTGCTATGACGTCGTTCTTCTTCGTCAGGTTGATGAGACGCACACCCTGAGTAGCACGTCCCATGACGCGTACTTCGCTGACGTTCAGACGAATGAGGATGCCGCTCTTGTTGATAATCATCAGGTCGTTCTCGTCGGTCACAACCTTGATGGCTACCAGTCGGCCCGTCTTCTCGGTGATGGCCAGTGTCTTCACGCCCTTGGTGCCGCGGGCTGTCTTGCGATAGTCCTCAATGTCGGTGCGCTTGCCGTAGCCATTTTCTGAGACCACCATGATGGTTTCCGTCTGCGGATCGTTCACGCAGACCATGCCCACCACTTCGTCGTCGCCTTCGTCCAGGCGCATGCCAATGACACCCGTCGCGGTGCGGCCCATGGTGCGAACTTGGTCTTCGTTGAAGCGCACGGCACGACCGTTCCTGTTGGCCAGGATGATTTCGTTCTTGCCATTGGTCAGACGGACGCTCACCACCTCGTCGCCCTCGTTGATGTTGATGGCGTTCACACCGTTGGCACGTGGACGTGAGTAGGCTTCCAGACAAGTCTTCTTCACGATGCCCTGCTTGGTGGCGAAGACCACGTAGTGGGAGTTGACGAACTCGGTGTCGTCGAACTTCTTGATGCGCAGCACGGCATTGATGGCATCGTCGGGTTCAATGTTGAGCATGTTTTGCACGGCACGGCCTTTCGAGTTCTTGTCACCTTCAGGAATCTCGTAACATTTCTGCCAGTAGCAGCGTCCCTTCTTGGTGAAGAAGAGCAGCGTGTTGTGCATCGTGGCGGGATAGATGTACTCGGTGAAGTCGTTGTCGCGGTGGCGTGCCCCCTTGGTGCCCATGCCGCCACGTCCCTGTGCGTGGAAATCGTTGAGGGGCGTGCGCTTGATGTAGCCCATGTGGCTGATGGTAATCACCACGGGGTCGTCGGGGTAGAAGTCCTCGGCATTGAACTCATGGTCGTAGGGTATGATTTGGGTCTTGCGTTCGTCGCCATATTTCTCCTTCACTTCCAGCAGGTCTTGCTTCATCACCTCCTTGCAGCGCTCGGGGTTGTCGAGAATCTCCTGCAGGTCGGCAATGAGCTTCATCAGGTCTTCGTATTCCTGGTGCAACTGGTCCACGCGTAGTCCGGTGAGCTGTGACAGTCGCATGTCGACGATGGCCTTCGACTGAGGCTCGTCCAGGTTGAAGCGTGCTTCCAAGTTGCGTTGTGCGTCGGTGGGTGTCTTCGAGTTGCGTATGATGTGCACCACCTCGTCGATGTTGTTCACGGCGATGATGAGTCCTTCCAGAATGTGGGCGCGTTCCTGTGCCTTCTTCAGGTCGTAGCGGGTGCGGCGTATGGTCACCTCATGGCGGTGCTCAATGAAGTAGCGTATGCAGTCCTTCAGGTTGAGCAGCTTTGGCCTCAGCTTGCCGTGGGTGCCAGGGATGGGCACCAGCGCAATGTTGTTCACTGAGAATGAGGCCTGTAGGGCTGTCATCTTGAAGAGCTTGTTCAGTATTACCTTGGCATTGGCATCGCGCTTGCAGTCCACCACGATGCGCATGCCCTGACGGCCGCTCTCGTCGTTCACGTTGGCAATGCCTTCCACCTTGTGCTGGTTGGCCAGCTCGGCGATGTAGGCCACCAGGTCGGCCTTGTTCACGCCGTAGGGAATCTCGGTCACCACAATCTTGTCGTGGGCTTCGCCAGCTTCAATCTCAGCCTTGGCGCGCATCACAATGCGGCCGCGCCCTGTTTCGTAGGCGTCGCGCACACCCTGCAGCCCGTAGATAAAGGCTCCGGTGGGGAAGTCTGGACCGGGTATAAATTGCATCAGACCGTCGGTGTCGATGTCGGGATTGTCAATGTAGGCACAACATCCGTCAATCACTTCGCCCAGGTTGTGGGTGGGCATGTTGGTGGCCATACCCACGGCAATGCCGTTGCCTCCGTTCACCAGCAGGTTAGGCACCTTAGTGGGCATCACGCTGGGCTCTTTCAGCGAGTCATCGAAGTTCGGCTCCATGTCGACGGTGTCCTTATCCAGGTCGTCCATGATGTGTTCGCCCATCTTCGAGAGTCGGCACTCGGTGTATCGCATGGCTGCGGGTGAGTCGCCGTCTACGCTTCCGAAGTTTCCTTGCCCGTCCACGAGGGTGTAGCGCATGTTCCATTCCTGGCCCATGCGCACCAGTGCCCCATAGACTGAACTGTCACCGTGGGGGTGATACTTACCCAGCACCTCACCCACAACGCGGGCACACTTCTTGTAGGGCTGAGTACTCACATTGTTGATGCCCATCATGCCGTAGAGAATGCGGCGATGCACAGGCTTAAAACCGTCACGCACATCAGGGAGGGCGCGAGCCACGATGACCGACATGGAATAGTCGATGTAGGAGGTCTTCATCTCCTCCTCGATGTTGATTTTCAGAATTCTGTCGTTATCAAACGTCTGATCCACTGTTTTGTTTTTTAATGTTTAGCGTTTTTGGGGAATTTTGCCGTAGAGGCCATTTTAAGGCCCGCTGAGGCATTTTCCCCTCTTTCTTATTGAGTGCAAAGGTACGATTTTTTATTCAAACAACGTGCATTTAAGCAAATTTTAACCCTTTCCAAAACTTCACATTTTGTCAGGGTAGTATAGAAAAGCCTGCACACGGCCCCAAAAGAGCTCCTGGCGATGCATCTAAATGGCTGAGAATCGACCTGATGCGCAAATTTCTTTACTAAAATGGTTGATAGTTCGTTTTTTTTTCCTAATTTTGCAACGTTAAATCTTTATTAAACCATGAAGCATAAGAAATTACTAGCGAAACACACCATGAGTTTGGTGTCCTTGATTGCGTTTTTCCTGTTGCCCGCTTCCGTGCAAGCTCAACAGCGAGTCCTGTTTGATTTTGATTGGGAGTTTTCCCGTCAGTCAGATGCTGACAAATGGGAGAAGGTTGACCTGCCCCATGATTGGGACATCTATTGCACTCCCGACCCAGCTACGGGAGCCTCGGGAACTGGTGGAGGCTGGTATCCTGGTGGCAAGGCAAAATATCGCAAGACGTTCAAGACCCCCGATGCCGAACTGGTGAGGGTTCTCTTTGAGGGCGTCTATCAGAGGGCTAAGGTTTATGTGAACGGTCAGCTGGCTGGCCAGCATGGCTATGGATACACGCCGTTTACGCTTGATATTACACCTTATTTATATAAAGAGAAGACACAGGACAACGTGATGGTGGTGGAAGTGGACAACTCAGCCCAGCCCAACTGCCGCTGGTACAGCGGATCGGGCATCTATCGCCACGTGTGGCTCCTCACCAATTCCAAGCTCTTCATCAGGGATTCTTTCCCTTATATCACCATGGAAAAAGTGACACCCGAGAAGGCTGTGGTGAATGTCAACGTTCAGATAGATAATCTCTCAGGTGAAACCCGTCCTATTGACGACGTGGAATTGAAATTCGAGGGAGGCACGTTCAACTTCACCAAGGACTTTCTCAATAGTCCTGATTTTGAGCGCTACAAGAATCTGAAGGCCAATTCAATACTCTTACATGGCTGGAGTTGCGAGATTGCCAATCCTCACCTGTGGTCGCCCAGTGATCCCTATCTCTACACGGCCACGGTGATACTGAAGGCGCAGGGCCGTGTCGTTGACCAGAAGAAGGTGAAGTTTGGCATTCGCTCGTTCTCCTTCGATGCCCAGAAAGGCTTTGTGCTCAATGGACAGCCCATGATACTCAATGGCGCCTGCGTGCATCATGACGACGGCGTGCTGGGAGCCATGGCCTTCGATGCGGCTGAAGTGCGAAAGGTGAAGCAGATGAAGGAGGCAGGCTTCAACCTTATACGTACCAGCCATAATCCCACCACCACGGCCTTCCTCAATGCCTGCGACTCACTGGGCATGCTGGTCATTGACGAGGCTTTCGATGGCTGGCGTACAGAGAAGACGGCCCATGACTATCATGAGCTGATTGATTCCTGCTATCGGGAAGACGTACATGCCATGGTGCTGCGCGACCGCAATCATCCCAGCATCATCAGCTGGAGTATAGGCAACGAGGTGATAGAGCGCAAGGAGATTCGTGTCATCACCACTGCCCGGCAGCTGAAACAGGCCATCCTGGAGGCCGACAACACACGCCCCGTCACTGAGGCCCTCTGTGCCTGGGACCGCGACTGGGAAATCTATGACCCCCATGCTGAGGTGCTCGACGTGGTGGGCTACAACTACATGATATTCAAGCACAAGACCGACCATGAGCGCGACCCGAAGCGCGTGATGTGGCAGACGGAGAGCTATCCCCGCGACGCTTTCCGCAACTGGACCATCGTCAAGGAAAATCCCTACGTCGTCGGTGACATGGTATGGACCGGACTGGACTATCTGGGCGAGTCGGGCATAGGACGTTACTACTATGAGGGTGACCGTCCGGGCGAGAGCTTCGCACCAGGTGGACAGCCAGAGTGGCGTGGCACCTATTGCGGCGATGTTGACATCACTGGCTGGCGAAAGCCCATCAGCCATTACCGTGACATGCTGTGGAACGATTTGAAAGCACCTTATATGGCAGTGAAAGAGCCCAACGGATATTATGGCACCATCAAAGAGACCATGTGGAGCGTATGGCCTACGTGGGAGAGCTGGAACTGGCCAGGATGGGAGGGAAAACCCATCGAAGTGGAAGTCTATACGAAGGCTCCCTCAGTGACACTCTATCTGGACAAGACCCTTATCGGCAAGAAAGAGGTGAGCCACGAGACGGGCTATAAGGCCGTGTTCAAGCTGGACTACCAGCCGGGCGTGCTGGAAGCCGTTACTGACCATGGCAGCACCACCTTGGCAACGGCCGGACAGCCAGCCCGACTGCGACTGACTGCTGACCGCACGCAAATTGCTGCTGACGGCCAGGACCTGGCTTTCATCACCTTGGAGGTGGTAGATGCCAAGGGTAGAGTGGTGCCCGAAGCCGCTATTCCCTGTCAGGTCAGTGTAAGTGGACGTGGACGACTGATGGCAGCAGGAAGCGCCGACATGAAGGACTTTGAGCCTACCCCCTCTCCACAGGTCACCACATGGAAAGGCCGTGCCCTGATCGTGGTGCGTAGCGACAGAAAGGCAGGAGCAGCGAAAGTCGTGGTCAAATCACAGCTTCCGCAGGCAAGTCTAACCATTAAGACAAAGTAAATTGGAACCTATGGCAACAAAGCATATTCAGTATGAAACAAAAGGCACGTGCTCTGTAATGATTGACGTGACTTGCGACGAGAACGACGTCATACAGCAGGTGTTCTTCCTGGGCGGATGTAATGGCAACTTGCAGGGCATCAGTCAGCTGGTGCGTGGCCAGAGAATCGATGATGTCATTCACCACCTTGACGGCATACGTTGTGGGGCTAAGAACACGTCGTGCCCCGACCAGCTATGCAGGGCATTGGAGCTGTTGAAGCAGGCTCCGGTGACTGATTGATGAATGGACGTCCTGCTATTGTCAGAAAGAGTCTCAAAGAAAACAAAGCTCACAACAGCATTTTGCACGGAGCGCCTGGACGAAGAATGTGCAGCGCTCTGTGCAAAATATTTGAGTGACCTGCAACAGAACCCCTGGCAGGAATCCGCTTCACCATTTGAAGAGGAATCCGTAAACAGGAATCGACCTTTACTGGTAGTCCTCTTTGGTCAGTGTGATATTGATAAGAGTATCCGTAGGATTGGTCATCCGGCGGAAAATGTAGTGGAATTTGAACTCGTGGTCCTTGTAGGGCTTATAGCTGGGCTGGTTGTTCAGGTCTTCCAGCAGCAGCTCTTTCATTTTGGCCAGGTCGATGTTCACGTCGTCAGGAATATTCCATAGGAAATCCTGGTTCCAGACACGAGTCGTCTTGTCAAACCATACGCGCTCCAGCGTTTGCAGTCCGTCCTTATCCAGTTTTCGCGGGCACGTCTTCTGCAAATTCTGGGCATCGCGTTCTGCCCGTTCTTCCATCGGCTCCTGACAAGAAGCCAGCGCCATCAGGGCGCACACGAGTAACAGTAGTTTCTTCATTTCCTTGAGCTTACAGAAATATTTATCGGCAAAGTTACTAAAAAAAGCTAAGAACGCTATGTTTTTCCACTTTTTTTTTGTAATTTTGCATTCAAATTCACTAGAATAAATGAAGAATATACGAAATTTCTGCATTATCGCACATATTGACCATGGTAAGTCAACCCTGGCTGACCGTCTGCTGGAACGCACCAAGACCATTCAGGTGACCGAGGGCCAGATGCTCGACGACATGGACCTGGAGCGTGAACGTGGCATCACCATCAAGAGCCATGCCATTCAAATGGAATATGAGCGCGACGGGCAGAAATATATACTGAATCTCATTGACACTCCGGGACATGTGGACTTCAGCTACGAGGTGTCGCGCTCCATTGCCGCCTGCGAGGGAGCGCTGCTGGTGGTCGACGCCACGCAGGGCGTGCAGGCCCAGACCATCTCAAACCTCTACATGGCCATTGACAATAACTTGGAAATCATTCCCGTCATCAATAAAATCGACATGCCTAGCGCCATGCCCGACGAGGTGGAGGACGAAATCGTAGACCTCATTGGCTGCGACCCGTCTGACATTATTCGTGCCAGCGGAAAGACTGGCGAGGGCGTTGACGACATCCTGAACGCGGTGGTCGACCGCATACCCCATCCTGTGGGCGACGAAGAGGCACCGCTGCAGGCCCTCATTTTCGACTCCGTCTTCAATTCCTTCCGTGGCATCATTGCCTACTTCAAAATTACCAATGGCGTCATCCGCAAAGGTGATAAGGTGAAGTTCTTCAATACCGGCATGGAGTACGACGCTGACGAGGTGGGCGTGCTGAAGATGGACATGATTCCCCGTCAGGAGCTGCGCACGGGCGACGTGGGCTACATCATCAGCGGTATCAAGGACTCGAAGGAAGTGAAAGTGGGCGATACCATCACCCACGTGGCCCGTCCATGTTCCGCTGCCATCGAAGGCTTCCAAGAGGTGAAGCCCATGGTCTTTGCCGGTGTCTATCCCATTGATCCCACTGACTACGAGAACCTGCGTGCCTCGCTGGAGAAGCTACAGCTGAACGATGCTTCGCTCACCTTCCAGCCAGAGTCAAGTGTGGCCCTCGGCTTTGGTTTTCGCTGCGGATTCCTGGGACTGCTCCACATGGAGATTGTGCAGGAGCGCCTGGATAGAGAGTTCGATATGGACGTCATCACCACCGTGCCTAATGTTTCCTACATGTGCTATACCAAGCAGGGCGAGGTGAAGGAGGTGCACAATCCGTCGGGCCTGCCAGACCAGACGCTCATTGACCATATTGAAGAGCCTTACATCCGGGCTTCCATCATCACTGCCTCAGCCTTCATAGGGCCCATCATGACGCTCTGTCTTGACAAGCGTGGTGAGTTGATTGACCAGCAGTACGTAAGCGGCGGGCGCATGGAGCTGCACTTTATGCTTCCGCTGGGCGAAATAGTCATTGATTTCTATGATAAGCTGAAGAGCATTTCCAAGGGCTATGCCTCGTTCGATTATCATGTGGACAGCTTCCGTCCTTCCAAACTGGTCAAGCTCGATATCCTGCTCAATGGCGAGCCCGTCGATGCTCTCTCCACACTCACCCATCAGGATAATGCCGTCACCTTTGGCCGGCGCATGTGTGAGAAGCTGAAAGAGCTGATTCCCCGTCAGCAGTTCGACATCGCCATCCAGGCAGCCATTGGCGCCAAGATCATTGCCCGTGAAACGGTGAAGCAGGTACGAAAAGACGTGCTGGCCAAGTGCTACGGAGGCGACGTCACCCGAAAACGCAAACTGCTTGAGAAACAGAAGCGCGGCAAGAAGCGAATGAAGCAAATAGGCAACGTGGAGGTGCCGCAGAAGGCTTTCTTAGCAGTACTGAAACTCGATTGAACAATAACCTTTGAACAATAACCTTTGAACAATAACCAATAACCAATAACCAATAACCAATAACCAATAACCATTATACAATAACCAATAACCATTAAGCATTAGACAATATGCATAACTAATATATCTTGTAAGACGAATGAACAAGAATAATCATATCGCAGAACTGACAAAACATTTTGCGATTCGAATCATAAAATTGTATTGTTATCTTCGGGAAGAAAAAAAAGAGTTTGTTCTTTCCAAGCAGGTTCTGCGCTCAGGAACAAGCATCGGCGCAAATATCCGTGAGAGCATCTATGCACAAAGCCGTGCTGATTTTGTAAATAAAATGAGCATCGCCTTAAAAGAATCGAGCGAAACGGAATATTGGCTTGAACTCCTCCACGAAGCAGGCTTCATAGATGACAAAGTGTTTGATTCCATCTTTGACGACAACAGCAAAATCTCAGCAACATTAATTAATATCATCAAAACAGCCAAGGAAACCGTCGAATAACGGTTATTGGTTATAATATTAAACGTTTATCGTAAGTCATGGCAAATCTTAGTTTAACCCCCCGAGATGTGGCCCGCGAACTGGCCCGCCGTTATAGTACAATGACCCACGACGAGCTCGACATCCTAGAAAGCATCCTCATACCCCGAAAGTATGCCAAGGGAGAGCTCATACTGCGCGAGGGCGAGACCTGTGAGAATATCTACTGGTTGGTGAAGGGACTTGTGCGCCAGTTCTATTATAAGAATAAGAAAGAACTCACTGAGTACATGGCCACCGAGAACAGCATTGTCATGTGTATTGAGAGCTTGTTCAAGGAGGAGCCTTCCCACCTGCAGATTCAAGCCCTTGAGCCGTCGGTCATCTATGCCATTCCCAAGGCAGAACTGGAGCAGGCCGCCATCAAGTGCGTCAATATTCAGATGCTCTATCGCAAGATACTGGAAGAGTCGCTTATCATCAGCCAGCACCATGCTGACATGTTGCGTTTTGAGACCGCTCAGGACCGGTATGCCAAGTTGGTCAAGCGCTCACCCCAGCTTGTGCTGCGTGCACCGCTGGTCTATATTGCCAGCTACCTGCAGATGACGCCCGAGACGCTGAGCCGTGTGCGCACCGCTGCACTCATGGGTGACAAGTAACCCCTCCATTTTTGGAAAGGCATCATCAGCATTCCTGCGATAATGCCTCTATAAATCAGAGAAGAGGGTGTGTCAAAATAGGCACATCCTCTTTCTTTTTATCGCAAGGGGGTGTGTCAAAATGTAAATGTCATTTTGAAAATATTACAGATTGAAACAT
>CAMNJH010000016.1 GCA_946541275.1 uncultured Prevotellaceae bacterium | reverse complement strand
CGGCTGCCACTTGCCCTCCTCGTCCTTGAAGCGGATGGGCTGGTCGGCGGCACCGGCCTGCGAGCCGTCCTCAGCGCAGCGCACAATCTCGGTGCGCTCCACCACGTCGGTCAGGTGGCGCTTCTCGTTATAGGCGCAAACACCGCGTGCCACTGTGCCATTCTCTGACAGCGTGTTGCTCACGCGGAATCCCACCATGGCGTATTCATTCTTTGAGCCTTCCTTCAGGTTGGCCAGGAACTTGCCAATCTGCATAAAGGCATCGCGGCCATAGAAGTCGTCGCAGTTGATGACGCAGAAAGGCTCCTTGATGACGTCCTTGCCCATCAGCACGGCGTGGTTGGTACCCCAGGGCTTTACGCGGCCTTCGGGAACTTTGAAGCCTTCGGGTAGTGCATCCAGGGCCTGGAAGCACAGTTCGCAGGGCACCTGACCCTCGTACTTGGCCAGAATCTGCGTACGGAACTGCTCCTCAAAGTCTTTGCGGATGACCCATACGATTTTTCCGAATCCAGCCTGAATGGCGTCGTAGATACTATAGTCCATGATGGTCTCGCCGTTGGGGCCCAGACCATCCAGCTGCTTCAGACCGCCATAGCGGCTTCCCATGCCAGCAGCAAGTAGGAAAAGAGTTGGTTTCATGTTGAGATTTTTTTAGTGATTAACGTCAAGTGATGTTTTATTTACCTGCAAAAGTACGAAAAAAAATCTATATTTGCCACATTCAAAGCGAAAAAGTTGCAAGTTACGGAAAGTTTTCGTATCTTTGCCATCATAACAACCTAAACAATAGTCATTATGGGACAGAAAAAAGGAACAAAGCGCTATTCTAAGCGGCAAGTGGCTGATGCCATACAAGGACTCTTTCAGGAGCACCCCGGCGAAGCCTTGAGTTTTAAGCAGGTGTTCAAGGCCCTGCACCTTGACACGCATCCCGCCAAGATGCTGGCCGTTGACGTGATGGACGAGCTGGCCTGGGACGACTATCTGAGCAAAGTGGACAACTCCACCTACCGGCTGAATCTGAAGACGCAGGTGCAGGAAGGCACGTTCATACGCAAAGCCAACGGAAAGAATTCGTTCCTGCCCGATGATGGGGGTAAGCCCATCTTCGTCAGCGAGCGCAACTCCATGTGGGCCATGGGCGGCGACCGCGTGCGCGTGGCCATGATGGCCCGCCGGCAGAATCACATCAAGGAGGCCATCGTCACTGACATACTGGAGCGCAAGCACAATCAGGCCGTGGGCATCCTGCAGGTGGAGAAAGACTATGCCTTCCTGATTACCGAGGGTAACATTTTTGCCCACGACATACTGATACCCAAGAAGAAACTGAAGGGTGGCAAGACGGGCGAGAAGGCCGTGGTGAAAATCACGCAGTGGCCCAGTGCCGAGTCGAAGAACCTGATGGGTGAAGTCATCGACGTGCTGGGCCAGCAGGGCGACAACGACGTGGAGATGCACGCCATCCTGGCGCAGTACGACCTGCCCTATAAGTATCCGCAGCGTGTGGAGGAGGCTGCCAACAAGATTTCGGCTGAAATCACTGCCGAGGAGATAGCCCGTCGTGAGGACTTCCGCGATGTCACCACCTTCACCATCGACCCTGCCGATGCCAAGGATTTCGACGATGCTCTGTCAATAAGAAAGCTGGACACCGCCGGAGAGCCCATGTTCGAGGTGGGCGTCCACATTGCCGACGTCTCACATTACGTCACCGAGGGTTCCATCATTGACAAGGAGGCCCAGCAGCGCGCCACCAGCGTCTATCTGGTTGACCGCACCATCCCCATGCTGCCTGAGCGCCTGTGCAACTTCATCTGCTCACTGCGCCCCGACGAGGAGAAGCTGTGCTACAGCGTCATCTTCGAGATGGACCAGGACGCCAACGTCAAGAAGTGGCATCTGGCCCACACCGTCATTCGCAGCAACAGGCGCTACGCCTATGAAGAGGTGCAGGCCATCCTGGAATCAGCCAAAGAGCAGAGACCATCAGGAAAGTCCAGGCCTTCTGTACCTTCCAGTGACCCCTACGCCCAGGAACTTTGCCTCCTTGACCGGATGGCCAAGAAGCTCAGGGAGCGCCGTTTCGAAAACGGCGCCGTGAAGTTCGACCGCGAGGAGCTGCATTTTGACATTGACGAGAAGGGCAAGCCCACCCGCTGCTATTTCAAGAAGTCGACTGATGCCACGCAGCTCATCGAGGAGTTCATGCTGCTGGCCAATCGCACCGTGGCCGAGATGGTGGGGCGCGTACCCAAAGGCACGAAAGCCAAGACGCTGCCCTACCGTGTGCACGACCAACCCGACCCGCAGAAGTTGGAGAACCTGCGCACCGTCGTGGCGCCCTTTGGCTATAAGATCAAGACCGGTGGCACGCGTGGCGCCATCTCGCGCAGCCTGAACAAGCTCATCAGCGATGCCGAGGGCAAGCGTGAGCAGAAACTGGTAGAGACCATGGCCCTGCGCGCCATGATGAAGGCTAAGTACTCTACCCACAACATTGGGCACTATGGCCTGGCCTTCGACTACTACACCCATTTCACCTCGCCCATCCGCCGCTTCCCCGACACCATGGTGCACCGCCTGCTCACCCGCTATCAGGAGGGAGGGCGCAGCGCCAATCAGGAGCACTATGAGGAACTCTGCGAGCACAGTAGCGAGATGGAGCAGATAGCACAGAATGCCGAGCGCGACAGCATCAAGTACAAGATGGTGGAGTTCATGGCCGACAAGGTGGGGCAGGAGTTCGATGCACATATATCGGGCGTGCAGAGCTATGGCATCTATTGCGAGATTGACGAGAACCACTGCGAGGGCCTGGTGGGCATGCACGACCTGGACGGCGACTACTATGAATTCGATGAGAAGAACTATCAGCTCGTGGGCCGCCACCATCACGGCAAGTATCAGCTGGGCGATGCCGTGCGCATCAAGGTGGCACGGGCCAATGTGGAGCGCCGACAGCTGGATTTCATCTTGGTAAATTAATCTTCAAAAAATAAGTACAATGAAAACGATTTTCAATTTTTGCGCCCTGCTGTTTGTGGGTGTGTTGCTGGCTGGCTGTTCAAAGAACAGCTCCTCACGAGGCTATGAAGTGACGGCTTTTGCTTTCCAGGAAGAGGAAGACGGAAAATGGGGCCTGATGGATATGGACGGCAAGGTGCTGGTGAAACCGAAGTTCAGAGGTGACGTGTCAGTGGTGATTGGTGACCGTTTTACGGTAACGGATGAGAATAATGAACTGACTACACTCTATACCGCTGAGGAAAAGCCCCAGAAGATAGGCACTTATCAAAAGGTTGGCATCTTCTCAGGCAAGGCTTGTCCCGTTCGCGACAAGAATGGCGTTATCAGGTTCATTGACAAGGACGGAAATGACGCTTTCGACATGAAGACCGTCAGCAAAAAGAAGGTCATCAGTGCATATAGTTTCTTCAACGGGAGGGCTATGATCCACATTGAGACGAATAAGTGGGGCTTTATCGATGAAAGCGGCGAGCCCGTCATCCCTATCAAGTATGCTGATGCCTGGAACTTCTCTGACGGCGTGGCCGTGGTCTATCTGTCACTGCCCGATGAAAGCAGTAATGCCAAGTGGGCCGTCATTGACACGGATGGCAATGAGCTGTTCACCAAGAAGTTCAAGGACATGACACCTGATTCCTATAATTATGTGGATGGTCTGCTGCAGGTGAGCGACAAGAACGACCGTCATCTCCTTATTGACAAGAAGGGAGAAACGGTGAAGAAGTTCAAGGAAGGCCAGAACATCTCGGAAGTTCATGGTAACTTGATAGCTTTTTACGATACAGACAAAGAGTATTTCGGACTGATGAATATGGAAGGAGAGATGATCTTGAAGGAAAAGTACGAAAGTGTCAACTTCAATGGCAAACTGCTGACGGCTTCTGTCGAAAATGAGCGGTCGTACCTCTTCGACCTGAATGGCGAGAAAATCTGCAAGCTGCCAAAAGGCTTTGTCTATCTGTTTGAACCTGAGTATAAGAACTACGGTGACCGCTTTCTGGTTGGAAAATGGGGAGAGGGCTATGAACTGCTGAACGGCAAGGGAGAGAAGATTGACACCGAAGCCGACATCTTTGCCTATGGTTTAAACAGCCAATGGGGCTTTGATCTCGATGACGAATTCTACGAGGAGGAATACGGCGACTAGGGTAAAAATCATCTGACCGATGGCCATTCGCTACACCAAGCGTGAGGAACAGTGGAATGCGTGGTCGCATGCCGCAGGCATCGTGCTTGGTGTAGTGGTGGGCGTGGTGCTGGTGATAGTAGCTGTGCCCCGGGGCTCATGGGCTGATGTGGGCGTGGCGCTCTATCTGTTTGGCATGCTGGCTTCTTATGTGGCCAGCACGGCCTATCACTCACTGCCGCGGCGCTCACGATGGAAGGAGCGCCTGCGCCGGTGGGATCATGCAGCCATCTATTGGCATATTGCGGGCAGTTACTCGCCCGTGACACTGGTAGCCCTGCGCAATGAGGGCTCATGGGGCTATGGGCTGTTCGCCTTTGTGTGGCTCTGCGCCATCGGAGGCACCATAGTCAGCTTCGTGAAACTAAAAGAGCATTCCCATTTGGAAACGCTCTGCTTTGTTTTGATGGGACTGTCGGTGCTGGCTGCCTTCGGCCCTTTGATGCGAACGGTGAGCACTGCCGCCGTGGCATGGATCATTGCCGAGGGTGTGTGCTATATCACTGGGGCCGTGTTCTACAGCATGAACCATCGGCGCTACATGCACTCTGTGTTCCATTTCTTTGTACTGGCGGGCAGCGTGTGCCACATCGTGGCCGTATTCAATATCCTTATTTAAGATTCTTTTTGGCCAGCTGCCTCTTGAGTGCTTTGCACTGCTTTGACAGCTTGCGCGTAATCTTGTCGGGCTTCCAGTCGGGGAAGACGTTCTTCAGCGTGAAGCGGCTGGCGGCAGTAGCTGTCAGTGTGGTCTCAACGGATTTCTGCTCGTCCTTCCCCTTTATAGTAATTATGTTCGAGGCGGGAGTGATCATGTGCCCTTCGGTATTGGTGGTGCCATATTCGCCAAACTCGCACTGGGCCGAGCGGATACTCAGCGGGTCAAAGCGCTCGGGGGCCAGCTTTTCAGGCGATTCCAGGCATGTGTTCAGCCATACGCAGCGGGGATGGGTGTGCCAGCCGCGGGCAAGATGGAAAGCCGACTGGTCGTTGCTGATGGTGCACTCGTGGAACACGTAGCCCCACTGTGTGGACGACGTGCGGGGAGCAGCTATCACATTGACGCCGCTGCCATCAAGATTGCGCTTCTCGGTGACTAAGCGGCAGCGGTTGAAATACACGTCGCCGGCGCCGCAGATGAAGTCCACCGTTCCATGAATCTCGGAATCTTCAAAATAGTGCTGGCATTCCTCGTTGTAGCTGTAGTAAGTGTCCTGATAGGACAGCATGCGCACGTTCTTGAAGATGGTTCGCTCGCCCTTGTCCTGCCAGCACACGGCACGACCCGCAGCACCGCTGTGGTAGTAGTCCAGTGCGTTCCTAAGGGTCAGGTCTTGCACGTAGATATTGTGGCCACGGTTCAGCAGGGTGGCGGTGGTGCCTATGCCTTCGTTCTTCACGTCGGGGGCATTCATGATGATGGTGCCCTCGGTGCTCTCTCCCACCAGGGCAATGTTGTAACCGGATACGGTGGTCAGCACCTTGTCGGCCAGGTCGTACACGCCGTCGGGAATCAGGATGAAAAGGGGCTTGGCGGTTGGACTGTCGTTCAGCTTGGCGGCTTCGTCAAGGGCTTGCAGCAGGCTCTGCACGTCGCCGGCTTTCACCTCAATGTAGCGCTTGCCGGCAGTGGCAAAGAGGGAAGTGAAAAGCAGCAACAGGGCTAGTGTGACTTTGGGTAGATTCATAGGTTGGTAGTCTGTTTCTTATTATCTGCATGCAAAAGTACGAAAAAAAAACGTAAACGTACAAATAAAAGCCTACAATTCCTGACACACAGAGAACCCTTTACCAAGGGCCGGCGGCTTTGGCTGGGCCGGTAAGTTGGTAAAGGGTTCTTGAGCGCAGGCAGGTTCGCCTTTAGCGAACGAAGATCTTCTTGCCGTTCACGATGTTGATGCCTCTAGTGAGCTGCTGCAGGCGCATGCCTTGCAGGTTATAGATGGTCAGGCTGCCAGTGGCGGCATTGGTGCTGCTGATGCCAACTGACGTCTGGTCAGTGATGGCGATCGGGTAGATGCAGTTGCCTTTGGTGGTACCGTAGAGGATGCCAATGACGGTAGCGTCAGCATAATTGACGCCCTCGAAGCTGTCGGTGATGACATAGGGCGACATGCCCGTGCTGGGATTGTTCACGGTGATGGTGTTACCCTCAGCATCGGTCAGGGTGGCAGCGCCGGCGGCAGTGCCTTCAAACAGGACGCTCTGTACTTTCACCACGCGGTTCAGGTTTTCAGCAACGTTCACTTGGGCGATGGTGCCGCTGATGGGCTCGATGACGCCGTCGGTGGTCAGCGTGACGCCGCTCTCGATGGTGGTCAGCTCAGTCATGGCCATGCGTGGACCAGCGGTCTGGTTCGACTTCATGGCGTAGAGCACGCCGTTCAGCACGTTGTTCTCCTCCAGGACGAAGGGCATGCAGTACATGTGGGCACCTGCGGTGGCATCCTGCACGTAGATGGCCCAGCGGCTGGGACCCAATGCCGTGGCACTGACGGTGACATCACTGAGTGTCAGGCGGGCCAGTGTGCCGTCGGGTAGGGCATTGAACTCGGCAATGGTGGCTACGTCAGTGTAGGTGTCAGGAGCTGATGTGACCGTCTCAGCATTGGCAGCTGCCGTCTCCACCTCGATAGCATCGAGATAGGTGGCACCCGTAGCAGTGAAGCGTACGCTAGTGGCATTGCCCGTCCAGTTCAGCTTGTCGGCGCTGAGTGTGCCTTCGCCCTTGTCGGTTGCCCAGTTCACGTTGGTGGTCACGGCGCCGGTGCTTGGGTTGGTGGTTACATTGGCCGTGCAACGGATAGCGGTGATGGCCTGGCCTTCAGCAGCCGTGATGCGCAGTTGGCCGCCCTTGATCACCTGGAAGTGGTTGCCGCGGTTGGTGTTGTAGTAGCGGGTAGGCATGGTGGGGGAGTTGACGAAGCTGAGTGTCACGTCGCCCTGTGTGAGCGTTTTGCCACCCAGGTTGCCATCCTCGCTATGTTCGCCGTTGCTGCCAATGGGCAGGTTCAGGTTGTTGTTGGCAAAGTCGAAGAGGGCAGCCGTGGCCAGGGTCTCGTCGATGGCATCTTCAGAAATGGGCATGAGGAACCAGCCCGTCATGTAGTAGATGACGACGCCGGTAATCTCAGCAGCCGTGGCGGGCCACACATAGTCAGCAGAGAGCACGCCCAGGTAGTCGCGGGCCTTCATGGTGTTGCCCTCGGCATCGGTCAGCGTCTTGTTCTGTCCACCGCCTGTGATGGTGACATTGCTCAGGGTGACCAGCTTGGCATAGCTGGACTGGGTGCAGGCTTCAGCGATGGTCATGGCGGTGCTATGCAGCACATCGGCCTCGGCGGTGAAAGTGGTGGCCTCAGCGTCGGTTGCCGTCAGTGCATACTCAACGGCCACGGAGGGCTCGTTTATGTAGTCAATGCTGTTGTCAGTGCTCTTGGTACCGATGATGTAGCCGTTCAGCTTGTCGCCAGGAGTCAGGGTGACGCTCTTGAAAACGGTGGCGCCTGTGGCATCCTCCACATAGTAGCATGACGACATGCTGTTGAAGGCGTTTACCTGTGCATTGTTGAGTGCCAGTTTCACCACCTTTCCATCTTCAACGGTGTTGAACTCGGCAATGTTGGCCACCTCCACGTCGAAGGCATCAGCTGCGGGTTTCACGGTCTGCTCGTTTTCGGCATCGGTGGTGATGACGAGTTTCAGAATCTGGCGATTGCCCGAGGCAGCATGGCTAAACGTTACTTCGGTGGCGTTGCCTGTCCATACGTCTGCAGCCACGTTACCAGTGCTAGGCGTCAGGTCGAATGAGCCGGTCTTCATGGTAACTACCACTTTCGTCAGGGCACGACCATCAGCAGCGTTCAGCTTGATGGAGCCGTTCTTGTAAACATAAAGAGCGCTGATGCCATCGTTGGCACGCATGATGCGCACAGGCTGGGTGGCATCGCCCTGTACACCAGTCAGCGTGACCTCGCCCATGACCAGCGGGGCGGTCAGGTTGCCATCGGCAAAGTTGACACCTTCACCTACGGGCCAGTTGCCATTGTTGTTCTCGAAGTCGAAAGTGACTTCCTCGGCATTGGCGAATAGCGGCAATGCCAATAGTGCGGTAAGCACTAGAATAAGAGTAGAGATTCTTTTCATTTAATCTGGTTGTTTATTTGAATGAGTTCTTACGAACTGCAAAGGTATAGCTTTTTGAGCAAATGGAGAATACCTAAAAGTGAGTATTTTGAGCTTCTGTTGAATCTTTGCAGGATGATAGTGCTCTGGCGGAACGAGCAGTATCATTGTTATTCGTTATCAATGACCTCACCTTTTATAAACAAGCGCGTGAAGCCACCAGGTGTGTTGGCATAGACGGTAATGCCTTTTCGGAACAGTCCTGGTGACTGGGAAGAAGGGTCGAAGGTGATGGTGACGTGCCCCTGATGGCCAGGAGCCACCGGCTTACGGGTGTAAGTGGCAGAGGTGCATCCGCAGGTGGTCTCAACTTGCTCCACCACCAGTGGGGCTTCGCCTGTGTTTGTGAATGTGAAGCGGCACTTCTGCTTCTTACCTTTCGAGCGGGACAGCTGGCCCAGATCGCGAATCTGCTGGTCGAAGTCAATCTGGGGGGTGGCTTTTGGTTGTTGGCAGGCTGTATGGCTATTTCTGCCACTCTCCGCTGGAATTGTAACGGAGGGAGGCAGAAATAGGAGGATTAGTAGGATGATATAGCACACGAAAGTATGGGTGATTGCCTACTTGATGGGAAATTTAACACTAGAGAATTCATTGCTGAGCGTGAAATCCTCTATCTCTGGTTCTAATTTTAAATGCTTGTTCAGCCAAATCTCACCTTTGCCTGATTTCTTTTCCTTGTATACCTTGAATGTATAGGCACGGGCGTCGTAGTTGTCAAGCCGGATACGTAGGCCCGTTGCCTTTTCTTTACACCAAAGGTATGCTTCAACATCAATGTCATACGAAAAGTTACTATAGAAAGTCCCCTTTATGGAGTATTTTCCACTCGTGGTGATGCTGTTCTTCAGACTGACATATCTACTTTTATTAAGTCCTGTCAATGGATCTTTTATATTATAATAAACACCCCAGTCTTCCCAATACTCATCAATATAGGCAGCATCACGAAGGGTAAATGGCAGTCCAAACTGATATAAGTGTACATCGCCAGTAGGAGTGTGCGCGTATAACTTACCTTTTGTCTGATAAAGATATTCATATGAGCCGTCCCATTTGAAGTTGGCGTCAAGATGTTCTATTGTTTCATATTCGATAGTGGGAACAGGAGCAGGTTTCATAACGGTGGTATAGGCAGGGAAGAGCGTCATGCGGCCATAGCTGTTAATTAGGCCAGGAACAACGTAAACTTCCTTGTCTGTGCGGTTTTTATAAGAGAACTCGTAGATGTTGTCTTTTTTTAGCTTAGTACCGGCTTTAAAAGATTTGGCACGAACGACTTCGCATTTCTCGTAGTCTTCGTCTTCATCTGGTTCATTCTTATAAACAGCTATCATGGGGGTCCATGAAGTCAACCACCATGGATTTGTAACGTGACAGCCTAAATCTGTAAACTTGTAGTTGATAGTTTGCTCATAATAATTGCCATTGTCATCTTCTTTTTCAACAGTATGTATGGTCTTGTCAAACTCCATGCGCGGGTTGAACGTTTTTGTCCAGCCATCCCACCAAGTGAACTCATGGGTTAAGAAGTGGATGTCGCCAAACCAGCCTCCAGTGAGGAAAGCACCGCCAATTTCACCTTTTCCTGTGATCCTCAAACCATCATTGGATGTGGCAAGCTGACAATTGCTTAACATTTCCGTTGAGATGCTGAAGTCTAGATTAACGGTTGCTTGTAAACGAATACCACCTGCCAGAGCTTCGCCACTGAGAAGCTTCTTGCCTACACCCACAAAGAGTTCGGCACCCCCTGCTGCACTAAATGTACCCGCTGCATTGAGGTCTAGACTATTTGACAGGGGATTCTTCTTTTCGTTCTTGTCCACTTTCTTGTTTCCGTTGATGATGTCTGTGGTGGTGATGCTGCGTGACAACCAGAAAGTAGCATCTGCACTTCCATAAAGGCCAAAGCTCACATCAAGGACAGGCTTGACTCTGATGATGACTCCAACGGGAAGGGAGCCCAAAGGAATTTCCACGGTGATGCTGGGCCAGTCAGCATCCATATTGTCCGCCAATTTTTGACTAAATTTGGAATTGCTATTCTTTAAATGTTCCCAAATAGTGTCGGCGAAATTCTTTTTCATCTCATCGGTCTTTTGATTCTTCAATAGGTCGTGGCCAACGAGAGCGGAAATTTTGATTCCTGTAGAAGTGTCAGAGTAAGTGTATTCGCGTTTTTGTTTTAGTTTAACTATTTTATGGGTTTTTGTTTTTGTCGTGTAGTAGATTTTGATGCCGACTGTATTGATAAAATTGTGGGATTTTTCCTTAATGAAATCACCTATTTTTCCACCGAGTGAAACATCGAAAATAATAACGTCACTGGTCTTGGTGTCAGTATTGTCAATGTCCTCTTTATAAACATCTTCCAAGGAAGTACGAGTGAGCTTGCCTCCTCCATTAAGCATATCATTATACATCGTCCAGTCGCGGATGACGATTTCTGTGCCCTGGCCGTCAGCACTAGCACGTGTGAACCGCTCTCTCACACCAGGAATAGTGTCGGCATCCTGATTCTCGTCATCGGGATTGCTTGTGTAGATGTCGCCAGCAAACTCAAAGTCGAAGTCCTCAAAACAATCCTCCAGGTTTGCATCGGTAGTGACGACTTTGACAAGACCGTTCTGGCGCTCTACACTGAGCACTTTGCCCATGTAACCCATGGGAAACATGGGGCAGCAGTTGGCCACTACTTGTCCTCCTGCCTTGGGAAGCCAATCGGAGGGTGTGTTGTCCATGAAGTAGAGAATGCTATCGGCTTCTATCTGTACGATGTACTTCTGAATATCTTCAGTCAGTGACCGTGTACTCTTCTTGTATTCGTACTGAAGAGTGTAGAAATCATTCTCTATGGTTTCCACTTCGTTATAGCCTTTCTGTTCCTCGGTTTCTACCCATTCGTCCATGGAGAGGGTACAACCCATGATGAAGAGCAGTAAGGAAGACAGTAGAGAGTAATAAGCAATCTTTTTCATCGTCGTCGTTGTTTGATGTTCGGGGTTGGAAGATTAAAGACTTAGGCTGAACAGGCTGGAGAGGGTTCCATGCGCCTCGCCGTCGAAATTAAGTTCCTGTGGAAACTCTTCGTAGCGTAGCTGTTGTTTGTAGTAAACACGGAAAGTAACGGTCTCTTCAATGCCTTCAGAATCGACAAACTTGATGTCACTGCCAATGCGGAAGCGAACGTACTGCTTGCCCTTCCACTCCATGAGCTGGCCGGCACCTCGCATCTCGTCGTCAACGAAGGCGCCAAGCACCATGGTCTCGGGGTTGAAAGGCTGTCCATGCACGCTGACATTGGCATAGACCATCATTTCATAGGGATACTCGCGTTCGGTGTTCTCCCAGCGGCGCATCACGCAGACATGACAGCTATCCTCCAGCTGACGGGATACGCTGAGGGCCCGCACCAGTGACCAGCCCTCACTGACGCCGGTAAAAACGTTGTTGCTGATGCTGAGCACGCTATCGGCACTGGATGACCAGAACACATCGTCGATGGTGACGGAGTCAGGTGTTAACACGGGCTGGAGCGTAAACTGGTCGCCCACCATCAGATAGAGGGTGTCGCGCTGCAAGTGCATCTCAGTCAACGGCAGCTCCTCCTGGTCTTCCATGTCCACCAGTCCACAGGAGGTGAGCGTCAGTGCTGATACCAGCACCAGGGCGATTCTTCTTGTCTTCTTCATCATTTAGCAGGGGCTTTAATGGTTACGATGTTAGAGGGCTCGCTTTCGCGTCCGTCTTCCATTTGTATTTGTACATAGTAGTGGGCTGTCTCACCTGGCTGCAGCAGGTAGTCGGTAAAGTCGCGTTCACTGGGCTCAGCTGACAGGAGGAACTTGAAACGGTCGTCATCTGGGCCTTGGCGCCATACACAGAAGTACCAGTCCTTGCCTTCGGGGACGTTGTCGGCTTCCCATACTAGGCGCGTCTGATTCTTTTCGGCTTCATAGCTGGCAAACAGCTTGATGGGCTGTTCAAAGACGGCATCGCCCGTGAAGCGAGTGCAGAACTGCAGGCTGAGGCCACTGCTGATGCCCGAGTAGTTGAACGATTCAACGGCATAGACATATTCCTCGTCGCTGTTGGGCTTGGGCACGTCGGTCAGGTCGATGTAGTCATTGCAGGCTTTCACTGAATCACCGTCACAACGGCGCAACAACGTCCACTCCTTGTCACTGTCAATGAGACGGCGGTATACGTTGTGATAGGCTATCTGCTCATCACTGCCTGCAATCCAACGCATGAATATTCCTTTGCCATCGACATAGCTGGAGTCTAGGTGGGCCACCGTGGGTGGAATGGCCGACGGGCGAATGACTTGCAGCATGTCAGAGAACTCACCAACGTTGGTGGAATAGTCCACGGCACGCACTTTGTAATAGATGTATTTCTGGTTGACATCGACGGCTACGGTGTCGACGAACATGGTGTCGTTGACAACACCGTGTTTCTGCGTCATGAACTCGTGGGTGGAGTCGTTGGCAAAGACAATTTCGTAGTAGTCTATGTCCTCGCTGTCCAGCGGATTCCACGTCAGGGTAATCAGGCCAAGAGGCATATCAAGTGTGTCACTCTCTTCAAGTGATGTCTGGGCTTTCAGTCCTTGTGGTGCAAGAGGTGGACGCATGTCGGCCACGCGGAGCAGCTGCGGAATGGAGTAACTAACGTTCTGAGCTGTGTCATAGGCTGCCATCACTACCTGGCCCGTGACGAGGTTTGACACGTCGACAGTGACCATGGTGTCAGTGGGGGCCAGAGGCTTCTCAATGAGTGGAACCCACTTGCCTTGGGTGAGACGCTCATGGAAATACATGGGCACGCAACCGGCAAAGTCGGCCTCCATCGTGTCCTTGGTGAAATGGATGTGAGCAAAAATGTCCTTGCTGGGGTCATCCTCATTGCGGCGTTCAATCTCAATCCAGGTAAGGACAGGGGGGACGGGTGGGGTCATGTCCGTGATGGTCACAGAATGGACCGGTGATGGATCAGTGAGGTCGCCGAAGGGGTCGTGGGCGAATACGCGGTACTCATAGGTGCCGGGCTGGTCCACATGGTCACTAAAGAAGCAATCACCACCGGCTATCTGATTCATAATAATATAGGGATGCTCGTTCACTCGCTTCCATTCACTGGTGCCCTGCTGGCGACGCTCCACTTCGTAGCTGGAGTAGTTGCGGTCTTCCCAATTGAGGAAAATTCCATTGGGGTAGGAGATAGAGTCGCCCAGTTCGACATCGAAGGGCTGGGGTTTATAGCGCTCGTTTTCAAGCTCTTCCATGCTGCCAGCGCGAATAATGACACTCAGAGTAGTGTCGTAGACTGCGGGGTAGACAAAGTATGAATAGGTGCGGCCTCGCTTGGCTGTACGATCGACAAAGCGCATGGCCAAATGGTCGGCTAGGTCCTGACGCCATTCACTGGTCAGCACCGCAATGCCATACTGTAACTGCTGCTCCTGGCTGATTTCGTAAAGAGAGCCCATGGAGCCAGCCTCGTCCTTCGTCTGGTCTTGGGTCATCATTCCTTCACCGTAGATAGACCCCATGGCCATGCCGGCAATGGAATCCTCTTCGGGATAGAGGGAACGGAACTCGTCAAGCGTTGCTGGCTTCAACCCCAGCACCAGGGTGTCTGTTTGCAGCGTTTTCTCGTCCATACGCACAATGTTCACACCCACTCGGTTCAGGTAGCGCCATGCCACATAGTCATCAGCTGCCCAGCGTAGCACGACACTGTCGCCGTAGGTGCGGGCAAGAACATTGATTTTGGCATTGAGGTCTTTTTTCTCCCTTGCCTCCATCTCTGCCTGGAACTGTACCGTGTCACGAATCTCGCCCGGCAGATAGCGCATGAAGATAGTGGTATCCTCATCGTCGGGAGTGGCAACACTATGCATGTATCTGCTGACAGGCATGGCCATGCTGACAGCGGCGCCTGTGATGGCAACTGCAGCTAGGAGTCGGGATATGTTGATGCTCTTTTTCATCTTTCTGTATCGTATTTATGTCGTTGATAACGTTCTTGAGATAAGGGCTTACTTATTATAATAAGTTAACGGATAGCTGAGGTTAAAGCTTTCAAACCAAGTGCTGCCATAAAGTGACGTGTTCACAGTATACTGACAGTTTGTATAGTCGTATGCGTTGACACGATAGACACTGAAGCTGGCACTGGTCATGCGCTTCAAGTCAGTATCATTGCACTGGAAGTAACCTCGACCATGCTTGTTTTTCTTACTCATTGAGTCGCCCTTCACATTATCAGAGCCTATGAAGTCACAGAATACCCACTCAGAATTGCCTTCGTGACCACGGGCATTGCTGTTCTTCTTGGCAGCGGAGGAGTAGCCTTTCAGCGTGCCCCATGCTGTGAGCTTTTTCTTGGAACCCGAATTGTTGAGCATAGACCCCCAGATAATTGGGAACTGGTAGACCGGAATCATAATGGATGAATTACCATAGGTGGCCGTACAATAGGTTCCCACACGTTGTGAATACCAGGCCTCCATGCCGTTGGCCTCGTTGGTGAAGCTCTTGTTGTTGGCATCTATCTGGTCTATCTGCTTCACATATCTGAAAATCTGGTCGTCAATCTTCCAGGCCATCCAGTAAGGACGATACATGTCAATAATGTAGTTCTTCACCTTCTTGTAGTTCTGGCTATTAGGAATGTAGCCATTGGCACGTGGAAGGCCGCCCATCACATAGGTGTACTTTGCATCGTCCAACTGCGGCAGTGGGTATTCGGTAAACTTGCTCCACTGAGAACGATCATAGATAGAAAGGTTCTTGATCTTGCTATAATCGTTATAGCAGTTGTACTCGTTCTGTCCTGCTCCTAGCTTTCCTTCGTAGACGCCACCCTTATCGGTGTAGATGGCAGACTGTGCAGTGGTGACATCAAGAGCTATACGGTCGGCATCGAACTCCCAACCGCCAAAGAATCCATAGTTGGACAGGAAGGCAATGTGAAGGTATGGATCGTAACGGCGATATTGATAGCCTCCGAGGAAGTAGTTGTCACGCGACATCTCGTAGTCGTTAATCTTTAACGGTGTGTTGGCGAATGTGACGCTGTTGATGCGTGCACCCACAAAGGGTTTCTCATACTCCAGCGAGTAGCCATTATTGCCCGTGCGCCAGTCAGAACCACGAGTGTAAACCCTCAAATTCACCAGTTCTGTCGTAGTGGTGGTCACCTTTCCCTTGACGGTAGATGAGGTGACATACTCCAACTTGAGGTTGCAGGTAGAGCCACTGGTATAACCAGTAAGGGCAGACGCAGGTGTCATGTTGCAAGTATTGCTCGTGGTGACCCACTTGTTCTCGCGCGAACAGAGCATCTTGCTGCCGCTATAGAGGCGCCAGTAGAGCTTACCTTTCTTGAACGATGTGTTCTTCAGGTTGGTGAGCAGGGCAATCGTAGGATACTTCATGTCGTGTTCATGTACCAAGAAGGTAGATTCTGTGTACTTAAGATTATTACGATAGGAAGGATAGGCGATGGCCACATAGTCCTGCAGATCGGGACAGTCAGGAATGGTTTCTGCCTTGCCTGTGCGGAAGTAGTAGGTCTTCGTCTGTGACCAGGCCACGTTCTCGTACTTTTTCTTCTGTTGGTTATAGTTCACAGGATCGACTTCCTTACCATGCTGAATTTCCTTGGCGTAGCCTGTCACTACCATCTTGTACCAGCGATTGGCATTCAGCTGGGTCATGTCAATGAGGTTGTTGGTTCCATCGCTAGCCTTTATATAGAATGTTCGCGTGTAAGCTGGTTTCGTAAATAAAGATGGCTTAGAGGTGTACTCGTAAATCGTAACCGACGAGATGGCGCTTGAGCGGAATATGAATGTGCGGCTGGCCTGGGCTTCCAGGTCGCTGGCATCACCATCATAGTTCTTGCGCATGCGCGCCAGTTCGGTCTCGTCAAGTACGCGGAAGGGCTGACCCAGAGGAGCCTGAGTGTACAGATAAGGACGCTGCAACAGTTTTGGAGAAATAGCATTACTTTCTTTCCATCCCAGTTCCTTGTCAGCATAACCAATGCTGAAGTCGCCGAAGAGCTCGAAGTTGTCAAGGGCATTGCCATAGAACAAGTCGCAATCCTTACCGCAGGCAAACGAGTACTTACGATTTACATTGACAAGGCCATTGAAGAGGCGCAATTTGACACGAGCCTCACCATCGAAATGACTGGGACGAGGTCCTTGCATGCGGAAAACTCCACCTATGGCGGCGTCGGCCACGTCGAAGTCTTTCTTCCAGAATCCCAGGTTCACACGGATGCCAAACTTGGCGTAGAGGTAAGCATAGAGCTGACCGTAACCATACCATCCCTTATAGCCAGGATTGCCGCTTATATTGGTACAGTAGACATTGCTGGGCAACTTGATGATGGAGATGTCGAATCCAGCCGTTGCACCTGTGTAGAGGTAGAAGATGCCGAGGTCAACATTGATATAGCCCCAAACCTGAGCACCGAACATGACACCACCGCCAATATTGGTAATCTGGTCGTTAAACTCCTTCATGGATTGCTCACGACCGCGGTTGGCCTTTGATACATCGGCACCTTCAATGCCTTTGCTATCGCCACCACCATTAAGGAAATGGCGGATTTCCTGCGGGATGTCGGGCAGCTTGCCGTTGTCGGGTAACTCATTACCCACGCAGACATAACCATTTGCACCGAAGTCGACACTGACCACCTTTGACTTGAACTTCAAGAAGGTGTAAGAGCAGCGCTTTTCAAACGCGGGCTCACCCAGATAGAGATGCCAGTGTGGTTTATTGTAAGAAGTGCCCTTTTCCTTCCACGTCACCTTGAACTGGAGAGAGATGTTGACTCCTGCAGATGCAGAACATGGAGAACCATTCTTTGAGGCTTTTGATTTATCAGGATTACCATCCTTCTCATCCATATCCTTCAGACTGCCTTTAGGAGCCAGCTTTTGAAGCGACTTGTAGCCGCTGTTGATTTGTGATTTCAGTGAGCTGATTGAACTGGTGATGCCTGTGTTAGAAAGGATCTTCTCTGCATCAGCCTTGGCATCGACGGTGATGTCCAGCTGCAGGTAGCGTGTTGTGTTGTTGTTCTCATAGGTCATGTTGACCTTGGCTTTCAACAGATCGCTCACTGCAGACACTTCACCGCTAAAGATGAATGTCGAAAGGCGTTTGTTCTTCGAATCATAGACAACAGTCATGTCCATCTTGGCCTTCAGGGCAGACTCACCAGCTGTGGTTGACAGACTCAGTCCGGCGATAACACCGATAAGGCCCTTTTGAGGTGTGCATTCGGTATCGCTCTTGCGTTTACAGTTGTAATAGAAACCAGCCGTGATACTGTTGATGACAACTGGATCGCACCTCACACCCACATTGCTGGCCATCTTGGCGTAGAAGAATCCGTAGGTATATTTCGTACTTCCACTTTGATACTTGTAATAGCCGCCACTGGCGTTGACTGAGAAGAGGTCACCCGGCATCTTGAACTTGATGTTGCCAGTGTAGCCTTCCTTTGTTTTGTCGTTCTTTTCTATGGTCAGGCTTCCGCTGAGCTCCATACCAGCGAATTTAGCGCCAATGCTTACCTTGTTGAAGTCGGTATTACCATAGCTGATCTTGATGTTTGACAACTTACTTAAGTCGCTGGGCAGTGTTACATTGGCATTGATAGTAATACCCGCACCAGCGCTAAGCTCAATGCCGTCAATGAACTTAATGGAGCCTTCAAGCGCGGCTGAGAGCTTCTTGTTGTTATAGTTGAATTTATAACTGTCAAGCGAGAACTCGAACGGGCCAAGCTTCTTCTGGAGGGAAGCCAATGACCATTTACCTGTGCTGAAGTAGATTTTTCCACTTGCTAAGGTAAATTCCTTGCCGCTCCATATTGTCTTACCTTTCAGCGAAGCATTCTTGGCTTTCTTCTGCATGTCGGCTTCGTATTTCGACGTCCATGACGAAGCACAGTTGGCCAGACGCATACCGCAGAAGTGAACGCCGGGAATCTCGAACTTCATAGGCAGGCTGGAGTTCTTGATCTTCTTGTTCAGATAATCCGTTCCGCCTATGGTGAGGTCGCCGCCCATCATCAGTTCAACATTCGTCTTCAACTGGCCATTGGTAGGAACCGATTCCAGCAGGAAGTACGTCTGGTCTTTGTTGAAGGTGGCGTTAGCCAATAAGAAGTCGAGCGAAAGTCCATCCACCTGCTGAGTCTTGAAGATATAGGCGTACTGTCCAGCATTGCTGGTGTTCGACGTCATCTTCTTGATCTTACAATCGTAAGCCACTTTACCCGACAATAGCGGGACTGAGAATTTGCCAGAGAAGCCGCAGTCGTTGAAGTTGCTCTGTATAAAGGTGGCGTAAACCTTGTCGAGCGAGAAGTCCCATCCGCCCAGTTTACCTGTCTTGGCCGAGATGATGTTGCCGGCGCTGACAGCAAGCGTGGCACCCGACTTGTCAAAGAACATATCCTGTGCCTTGATGCTCAGGCGCTTGTTGCCAGAGGTTCCAATCTCAAGTGATTTGGGGAACATGATACCAATTTCCTTGATATACAGTCCCTGCCAATCCTTGTCGCCTGTTACCTTGACTTGCTGGCCTTCCTTGTTGGTGACAACTCCTGTCAGACCTGTCTTTTTCTTGTCGTAGCCCTTGGGGAAAGCCCCCATCTTGTTGGAGTTACGATAGAAGCTGTGGTCGTATACGATGTTGCTGGCAGTGAAAGTCCATCCTGGCAGAGCCTCAGCCTGGAAGGGGTCAATGCTGACATTGTCAACCATCCAGTCGTCCCAGTCGCCAATGCTGGCACGCACGTTGAAGATGGGTTTTTCCTTTGTGGCAGTACCATTGTTGTCCTTCACCAGTCCGGGAATTATCATATCAACATCAATTCCCAGTAATTCCAGCTTGCTGTCGTGCCATGCAATGTAGCAGCCGTCCTCTGGCTCAATGACATTCTTAGGAGCCTTAAAGCTCATTTCGTATGAGGACTTCGGATCCTTGATGGTGAAGTCAGACAGCAATGCTATCGTGCCTGACTCTGGCAGTACCCTGTTGGGGGAGATACACAGGCGAGGAGCTCCGAGCACTAAGATGTCGTTCTTCGTGTAGTTACTATTGGGTAGCGTGAATTCGCCCAGCACGTCCATGGTAGCGTGCGTGGCTGCGAATTTCATGCTCACAATTTGTATGTCAACAGGCGTTTGGTTGATTGACTTAGGCAATGCCACGGGCATATAGAGGTCTTTTACCTCTCCCGTTAGGAATGTGTTGACGATGGCCTGGCCTTTCTTCACATATCCATAGTATTTGCTCAGATTAATCTTCTTGGCCAGGTCTTTCACCTTTCCCGTAGCTGAACTTTGCAGTTCAGAGGCATAAGGGATGCCCGTGTCGCTGATCAGGTTGTCAATGCCCCAGTCCGAGAAGAGCTTATCCACCACCTGAATGTCGTTCAAAGAACTCTTGTTGCTATAGGTGCTTGCTATACCGTCATAGACAATGTTGTCTGTATTGATGCGCAGGTCGGAGAACTCCACGCAAACATGTACTTTCAGTCCTAATGGCTGCCAGAGCACGTGGCCTTTTCCTTCCCAGGTGTCCTTCTTCTTACCCGACTTTATTTCATCAATGGTCAGTTCGTACTCGCCAATCTTCACCACCTTTCCTTTCAGGTCGGAGGCTGACAGGGTGGTGGGAGTGGTATTGGGGATGTCCACCATGTTCGAGCACTGGAAGAATTTCTTCGACAGCAACTCTACAAGGGCGAAGTCCCTGATGTGTGTGCTGTCACCAGTGAATGCTACCGATGAGCCTTTGGTGACAACGGGGTTGACGCGCAGCACCATGTAGCTGCCATTCTCTACGACGTCTTTGATGTCTTCCCAGGGAATGCTGTCTTCCAGCTCCGTGGTACGCTTGTTGTAGATAGGCTTCGTGGCTAGTGCTGCTTCCAGATTGCAAACCTGCTCGCCGCTGAACACCTGCACATCGTAGGCCATTTCAATAGACTCAGGATTCTTGCCTTCGCCGCCCCTGAACAATGGGGCAATCCATTCCACCTTGAGGCTGTTGCCCATGAACATCTTGCGGGCACCATTCTCCTCGGGGAACTGCGGGCTAATCAAGTTGGGCAGTGAGAAGGAATAGAGCGAGTCTTCATTGATGAGGCCACTCAGATCGTCGTCTCCCCATTCGAAGTAGGTCTCCTTGGTGTCGCCGCCTTCTTTGTCCTTATCCTTGTCTTTGTCCTTGTCGACTTGCTTGTCATTATCGGCGTCAGCATCTTTGTCCTTGTCGCCGTCCTTATCCTTGTCTTTGTCACCGTCTTTGTCGCCGTCTTTGTCGCCGCCCTTGTCCTTATCCTTGTCTTTGTCCTGGTCGCCGACCTGTTTGTCGTCCATGTCGTTTGTCTTTATCCTGAACAAGCGGTAGGTTGACTTTCCCTGATTTTCCAGCATTACATAGTTGAGCACGTTAGTCGACGTGCTGGTGGCTGTAACTTGTGCAGCATAGGTACGATCCGTGTAGAATTGTGAATTGATGACCGTAGGCGGGATAATGCATTGGGCGGCCATGAGGTTCTCAGCCTTATAGACTACAGGATTGCGGTCCATGGCATCGTCGGGGTTCTGGTTATTCATCACCTCGACAATCTTGATACTATATTTGAAGCCCATGGCAGTAGGGTTGCAGGCTACTACTGGCTGGGTCCATGTAAACATGGGAGTAAGGGCATCAAGCTCGGCAACATTATTATTATCGAGTGTCAGATTGGTCGTGATGGGGGAGAGGAATTGCGGGGCCTGTGCTTTGTAGCAGACCGTGAAGTGGGCTACGCCTCCAGTGGGGCTGCTCACCACTACAGGTGCTGCCAGCTGAGGAGACGACCACCGATAAGCCGTTAGCCTTGCTTCGTAGTTTCCTTCTGGAAGCAGTCCGAACGAGCCGTTTGCATAATCCTCGAAGAGTCCTGGTGTAGCGCTTATCTCACTGGAGGGTATGTGATTGAACAGGCTCTTAATTTCCACCATGGTCAGTTGGCGCGTACCATTGGCAGGTATGCTGAAGGGCCTCTGTGGCTGGCGTCTGGGAGGTGTCGTGACGCTCAGGCCCGAAGCAGGCATCGTCTGCCGAAGTTGCATGGCCAGATAGATGTCCTGCTGTTGTGCAGAGGTGTTTGTCAGCGTGATGTTGAAGTATTTTCCAGGATCGCTGATGTATAGCAGTACCTGTGGTGGCAATACTTCCTGTACTGGAGTTACCGTGACAATGACATCTTGTGCCGCAACGCGACTAAATGATAAGTGAAAAATGATGAGTGACAGGCTTACCACCATCATCCATCGACTATTATATATGTGCCTCTTGTTTTTCATATTGTCTTTTCTTATTGGGGTACTCATTTGTCATTTATCATTCACTAATGTTCTTGCTCGCATCTCCCTTCCGCTTGATTTGCAGCAGGCTGAAGGTATAGGCATAGTTAAGCGAGCAGGTGATGTCAGTGCAGTCCAGATTTGAACGTGTCTGCGAGATGTTCACGTCGCCGTACTTGTTGAAGCTGGCGCCGACGGAGAACGAGTGCACTTTCTTCAGGGTATATCCCACGGACAGGTCACCTCCCATGGACAGGCTCTTTGACTGCCTCTCCACCTCATTATAGCATAGTGAAAGGGAGCCACTGAGCGTCAGGTTCTTGTCCTCCAGGAACGAGCGGCTGGCCGAGACAGAACCCACTTCACTGCGGTATTTGTTGCGGTAGCCCTTGGTCTCTTGATGAGAGAAGGAGAAACCAAAGTCTGTTTCCCAAGGCTTTACATTCAGCCCATAGTTCAGACCCAGGGCCTTGGTGGTGACGTTGCTGTGGTTGATAGATTCGGTGAATTTGTTGAGGTCTTTATTGGTCGTATAGTTCGCAGTGAGTGAGATGCTGTGACCCAGATCATCTGTGTTGAACATATAAGTCGGCGTCAGCGAGATGCTGTTCAGCTGGCGGTCAACGCGGGTGCTGTCGTTCACCCGGACGGTGCCGTCACTTTGCTTCTGGGTGTATCCGTTGTAGCCTAAGTTCAAGTTAAAATGGTTGCCAATACGGGTGCTGGCCATGGCTGAGTAGACATAGCCCGACGTGGTGTACATCTGCTTGTTGGTCAAGTTGTCCTGCTGGCCAGAGAATGTTCCCGACAGCGAAATCTTGTGTAGGAGCATTGTTGAGGCCGTAATGCCCAGCGAGTGGTAGTTGTTGGCCATGTAGTAGGTGCCCAGTGAAGTGTAGTCGGGCTGCACCATGCGGTAGCAGACGCTGGCGTTGATGCCCAGAGGCAGCGTCAGGTTGAGCGCGGCATCACCGGCGAAGCGCATTAGTGAGGAGTAGCGCACGTCGAAAATCTTGTCCCACCGTGCGGCCTTGCTGTCGTCAATTTTCTCTGCCCGCTTGTCAGTGCTGAATACCGAAGTGGCAACGTTGGCTGTCAGCGAAGCCCACTTCACCGGCGTGATGCAGCCTTGCAGGCCCACTACGATGTTTTCTTGTGGGGAAATAATGTCGCGCCATGCCTCGTTCACCGTGTTCAGGCAGTCGTAGGCACGCAACAGGTAGAGGTCGATGTAGTTGGAGCCTGAGCCATAGCCCACTTTGAAGCCCCAGCCCATGCGGCGGTACTGCGGGCGTCGGGCTGAAGGGTCGGTGGGGTCGTCATTAATGGCTTTGCGCAGCTTGCCGTAGAAGGCTCCCACGCGCAGGCGGTCACTATTGTACTCCAGTCCGACGCCGCTCCACGACATGTTGAGCACATAGGGCGAGAATGCCATTGCCGACTGTCCAATGTGACCCGTCCAGTTTTTGTAAGTCGGTGTCAGGTTGAACGAGAACTGCGGGTAGCTGAAGCTCGTGTTGTCGTTACTATAGTAGAATGAGAATGGCATGCTGATGCCATAGAGCGATATGTTCAGGTTGGCATAGATCGTGTTGCTCATGGGCGAGGCGTAGCCGTCGCCTACCGACGTGTAGTGGTAGGTGTTGGCCGTACCCACGGTACCGGTCATGATGAGGGGGTCGCTTTTGGCTATCGAGGCAATGTCTTGTGCCGATATGCGGCTAAATGGCAAATTGCAAATGATAAATGAGAGACTTATCACTTTCAGCCATCGGTTATGTGTTGTCTGTTTCATCTTCATTTCCTTGTCATTTAGTAATCTTGATGGTCTTGCTGGCCTTGGCGTTCAGCTTGGCATTCACCAGATAGACGCCGCTGGGCAGGCTCTCTAAAGAGGTGACGGGATTGTGGGAAATCAGCATGGTGTGTCCCAGCATGTCAGTCACGGTGATGGTCAGTGCAGCGTTGGCACCGTTGACGGTGATGGTCTGTCTGGCGTAGGTCAGGCTCAGCTTCTCAGTGTCGTTCGTTTGAATCTTTGAGGGGTTCGTGTTGAAGACGACGGGTTTCTGCAGACTACCGGCTGAGTTGCCGTAGAGCAAAGTTTCGTCCAGATCGGTAAACGAGCCCGTAGCCTTGTCATACAGCTTGAAGCTGATGTTCTCGCCCGGGTTGCCCGTCACTGTGATGAACAGGTGCTTTCCGTCGGAGCCCACGGTGCCTTGTCCACGACATTCATCGCCCACGAATGCGCCAATGCTATAGCGCGTGGGGTCGGTATCCTGGTCGAGTGTAGCCACTATAGGCATTGTTGAGGCATATTGTCGGGCGTCGTAATGCCAGGGTGTGGGAGCGGGTGCTACATTGTCGGCAGCCTCCAAGGGCAGATAGTAGTCACCCCAGTTCAGTCGGAAAGGTGTGTCATTCTCCGTATAATAGATGTAGCCCTTTCCCGGTTCAAAGGACTGCAGGCTGCCCACCCAGTTCAATCCGTCGAATTCGATGAAGGCATCGCGGCCTATGATAAGATCGCCTGCCGTGGCCGTGGCAGCCAGATAGGGCATCAGGGTGGCCAGCTTGTGATACTGCTCGTGCGGATAGCCTATCCAGGTGTAGCCAGGCTCCACCATGGGCATCTGTGCTGCGGTGGTAGTGCCGTTGGCAGCTGTTCCCAGGTTGAATATCTTTGTGGTGGCATTCCTGTCCTCGTAGTTGCTTTTTATCTTATAGGCGCCGTCACTGGCCGACAGTTGGGTGATGTCGCCAAACAGTCCGCCGGTGGGGTCGTTATACAGCGCTGCCAGTTGTGAGCGTATTTCGATGATTCGGTTGTTCCTGTCCATGTTAAGCGTGCTCAGAAAGTCGCCTGTTGAGGCGTTGGTGAGCGCGTAGGGGGTGGGCATGAAAATGGAAATCCAGTCCCATCCGTTTTCAAAGTTCACCTCGGCGGGAATAATCAACCTGCCTACGGCATTCCCGTCGCTGGCAGGCATCCTCTTTCCGTTGTAGGTGACGTAGTAGTCATATTCACCCACAGCCAGTCCCCGCAAGGTCCATTCCAGTCCGGCACCCGTGGCCGTGGCTGCCGTCCATCCCTTGGGGCCGTCGGCAATGGTGATGCTCACCTGGTTGGGGGCAACCACCGTCTGGTTGGCATTGGTATGTGTGAGGTGAAGTTGCACGTCGCGCAGCTTTGACAGCGTGACGGAGGCGGGGTAGGTGATGACGGCATCATCAGTGTCCAGCCATACTGACAGTACGACGTGGTCGGAAGATGGTGAGCCGTAAGACGTTTGGTCCCAAACCACTTGTCGGCTGCTGTTCAGGGCCAGGTCCACCTGGTTTGTCTTGTCATAGAGGCGGAAGCTGATGGGCTTTCCGTTATCGTCAGTCCGGTCATAGTTGCCGTAGACTTCAATCTGCATCCAGGACACGGCCCCCTGCATCACCTCGGCCATGCCACGGCATTCATTGTCAATGAACGCACCAATCAGATAACGACTGCCCACATCGCTGAGGGGGACGGCATCGCCATTAACGACCAGGTCGGCAAAGACCACAGTACGGTCTTGCGCGCCATTGCTGTCCTGATGCCATGGCCAGGGGGATTCTTGTGATGCGGCCCCTAGTACCAGGCAAAGGAATGGAACTAAAGCTAGTATTCTCTTCATTATCGTTGGTGCAAATGTTGTTTGTTGAAAGAAAAGCCGCCCTGGGAGTCCGGTGGCCTGGGGGCTGTCGGCCTCCCAGAGCGGCAATGAATTAGTATTGATAAGTGTGAGCGAATTACTTCACCACCTTGCGGAAGGAGCCGTCGCTCATACGTACAATATTGATACGTGACTGGTGCGAGCCGTTGGTCATGCGGTTCACCTCGCGGCCCTGCAGGTCGTAGGTCTTGACCGAGGCGCCGTCCTGGCTGCCCTTGACGTTGTTGATGCCCACGGTGACGGTCTCGGCGGTCATGGCGAGCGGAGCGGCCACGGAACCGATACGGGTCTGGCTCTGTACGGTCTGGTCAACGTCGAAGTACTCGTCGGTCAGCTCGTTGTGCAGGCGGAAGCTCACCAGTTCGCCATTGTCAGCATGAACGGTGACGTACATGCGGCCGTCGATGGCCACACCCTCACCGCGGCATTCGTCGTCAACGAAAGCGCCCAGCGTGTAGTCCTCCAGATTGTCAATGCCGTTGAACTTGGCCACGATGGTCATGTTGTTGGCGAAGCGCGAAGCGTCATAGCTCCATACGCTTTGCTGCATGCCGCGTGCACCTGCCGTCGGGCCGCCGGCCTCGTCGCCCTGTGACATGACACCCACCTCAGTGGCAAATGTCAGCGTGGTGGCAGCACCGGGGTTGTAGATGAGGTAACCCTCGCCGCTGTTGATGGATTTCAGGTCGCCGTTCCACTGTCCATTAGCCACCTCGGCCGAGCCGCTCTTACCCTGGATGACCATGCCGGCCGGCAGGTTGGCAGGATTCAGGGCATTGCCCAGCTGGCGGTTGTAGAAATATTGGCTGCCTACCCAGTTCCATCCGCGTTTCAGGTCTACAGTGAGCGCACCGCTGGGAATGGTACCGCCGGTGAGGTAAGACGTAGTGGCGCTCTCCATCTTGACCTTATACATCTGGCGCTCTGCTATTCCACTCTGCAGCAAGCTGCCCACATAGCCCCACTTGGAGTCGTCGTAGAGCAGTGCATCCTGTGTGCGAGCCTCAGCCAGATTGGTGCCTCCGAACAGGGTAGCCAGGGTGCTGGCGTCGGTGGCAGCACCATAGGTGTTGCTCTTCCACTGCCAGCCCTGGTCCAGACTCACCATGTAAGGAATCTCAACCGAGTTGTTGCTTCCCGTGGTAGTAATGGCAGTCTGCCCCTTCATCACCTGGAAAGAATAGCTGCCAGGCAGCACTGCGCTGTACTGGAAGCTGAGCGCGTTGCTGGCATCGCGCGTCACAACGGCAGTCTCCCATGAGCCGTAGGCCGAAGCTGCGGGAACGACGGTATAGTCGCTGGCAGTAATGGTGGCATTGGCGGGAACGGGAGTCAGCGTGACAGTACCTTTGGTGGGATCAACCTTGTCGGGTGTCACGGCAATGTCGAACGACTGCACGGCAATGTTCTCCGTAATCTGCAATTGGAATGAAGCCTGGCTCGACTTGTTGGTGTTGGTGCTGTAGTCCAACCAGGTCACTGTGACGGTGACGGTGGCATTGCCTGCTTTGTAGGCAGTAATGGTGCCCGTGTTGCCATTGTCAGTGATGGCTGCCGAGCCCGTGATGACACCGTCAGTCGTAGAGGCCACGGCGATGGTGGCGTCCTTGGAAGTCGTGCCGTTCAGCTTGATGTTGGCCAGCACGTCGTTAGTAATGTTGGTACCGTTGTTGTTGGTGATGGCCAGTGTGAGCGGGTTCTGAGTGAAGGTGGCCTGAGTGGCGGGATCCATCACGTTGACCTTCAGAGTTACTGACAGGTTGGAGCCGTCGGTCGTAGTGGCGACGACGCTGGTTGAACCAGCCTTCGCAGCGGTGATGTCGCCGCTTTCAGTCATGGTCAGCACTCCGTCATCCTGGTTGATGGCCCATGACAGTTTCTTGTTGGTGGCATCGTCGGGGACGACGGTAATCAGCTGCTCCAGACGGGTCTTGATGTCGGTGTCGCCCAAGTTGCTGGTGATGCCCTCATTGCTGATGTCCAGTCTGGTGACGGGTTGCGTCACAGTGATGGTGATGGCAGCTCCGCTGAGGCGCGTACTACCGTCGGCATTCTTAACGACTGGGGTCATGGTGGTTTCGCCAGCCTTCAGTGGCTCGAATTTGTTGGCAGCAGTTGCGCTTGGAGCAATGATGGTCGGGTCGCCAATCAGCCAAGTCACTATGTCGGTAGTGTTAGTAGGTGTGACGGTGTAGGCGGTGGCCAGGAAAGCATTGAGCTTGTCGGCTTCGCCCACTGCCACGGTGTAGGCGGTCTGAGAGACGTTGATGGCCGTTGCAGGAGCATAGATGTAGAGTTTTCCGGTGAAGCTGGCGGGTGTGACAGGAGCGCCTGTCGCGTCCTGTACAGCGGGCAGAGTGAGTGTGTAGCTTGCCTGGCCGTCGATGGAGGGAGCATAATTGGCCGTCATCAAGCTATCTGATATAGTGACATCGGCATTTTTGGCACTCCATGTGATGCCCTCAGGCAGCACAGCGTTAATGTCCATGTTGATGAATCTGTTCAGGATTACAGTCTCGCCTACATTCATGGTAATGTCGTTCAGCGTGATGTTAAGCTGGCCCGTCTCCGGGTTAACGGGAGGCGTGGTGACAGATAGCTGTACGTGTTGTTTGTTAGTTCCCGAAGGCTCTCCATAAGTGACCTGTGAATCGAAGGTTACATATTGGTCGCTCGTCAGCTGGTAAGTGGCACCCTGCTGGTTGATAAACACTTGGAAAGTGATGGGCTCTCCGTTGTCCTCGCTACCAGTTCCGTAGTTGCCGGGCACATTGATGGCCAGGTAAGAATTACTGGCTGTAGTGGGGTCTGCATAATTCACCACGGCCACAGCTCGGCATTCTTTGCCGATGAATGCTGCTACCTCATAATTGCCACTAAACGATCCTGGGTCAACCTTTGCTCCATTGACCCACAAATCAAAATAGACTACGGTCAAATCTGCAGCGCTCCCTTCGTGCGGGGTGACTGTAAAGCTGGCCGAAGCCCCGAGTGCAAAGCACAGCAATGGGATTAAAGCTAATAATTTTTTCATAATAGTAATATTTAATGAATAAAAAAATCGATTTTGTTGCAAAGATATAAAAAAAGCTTAATGAATGCAAGTAAGTGTATAAATTCTGTGTACTCTTTAACTTGCGTTAACAGATTGTTCGGAAGGGGGTATAATTGACACTTTTGGACGGGTGATTCCTCTATTTTTCTTACGCATTACGCACGCGCGCGTTATTTCGCGCGAAGGAAGGTGCTACAAGTGCTACTGGCGGTACTAACAGGCTGATTTAATGTGATTTGTGGGTGCAAATTGATATCTTAGAAGTGCTACCGAAAATGCTACAGGTGCTACCAGTGAGGCCCCGACCTGTCCATGCCACAAAATGGCGGCGAGATTTTCCAAAAAGTCAACGAGATTTTTCAAAAAGTCGCCGCCATTTTT
>CAMNJH010000015.1 GCA_946541275.1 uncultured Prevotellaceae bacterium | reverse complement strand
AGCCACCATGCACCCCCGCGATGCCCAGACGGGGCCCGCCGTGCGCTATGACGAGAATGTGCTGGCCGCCCAGCAGCAGCTGCTAGCCGGCCAACCCTTGGCACAGCAGGTCTACAGCCTGATGAGCCGCAGCATTCACCACTACCAAAACACCCCTCCCCACAATGATTAATTACGACCTGACGAAAATACGCGCCATCATCTTCGATGTGGATGGCGTACTCTCGGCTGAGACCATTCCCATGGCCTCCGACGGCATCCCGCAGCGCACGGTGAACATCAAGGACGGCTATGCCATGCAGCTGGCCGTGAAGCTTGGACTCCGCCTTGCCATCATGACGGGGGCCAACGTGGAGGCTGTGCGCGTGCGCTATGAGAGCCTGGGCCTGACCGATGTATACACGGGCTGCTCCATGAAGATACAGACCTATGAGACCTTCCTGCAGAAGTACGGCTTGACCGACGAGGAGGTGATGTACATGGGCGACGACGTGCCCGATCTGGAGGTGATGCGCCGCGTGGGCTGCCCCGTCTGTCCGAAGGACGCCTGCACAGAGGTGAAGGAGGTCTGCATCTATATCAGCGACCTCCGCGGGGGCTACGGCTGTGGTCGCGACGTCATTGAACAGACACTGCGGGCGCAGGGCCTCTGGCGCATGAACTCCACCGCCTTTGGCTGGTAGCAGTTGCCGTTGTTGCGCCATCACATCATAACAACACTGTTTCTTATGCTTGAAAATCTGAAGAAATACCGCATTATACTGGCCAGCAACTCGCCACGCCGGCGCGAACTGCTGGCAGGGCTGGGGCTTGATTTCGAAGTGCGGGTGCTGCCCGACATTGAGGAAGATTATCCCGCCCAGCTGCCCGTCCAGCAGATTGCTGAGTACATTGCCCGCGAGAAAGCTGCCGCCTACAGGCAGCTGATGGCGCCTGACGACCTGATTATCACGGCCGATACCATCGTGGTGGCAGAAGGCGAAGTGATGGGTAAGCCCACTGATGCCGATGACGCACGGCGCATGCTCAGAAAACTGAGCGGATGCGCCCATCAGGTCATCACAGGGGTCTGCCTGACCACCGTAGGGCGACAAAGGCACTTCTCAGTAATCACCGATGTGACGTTCAAGGCGCTCACCGATGCTGAGATTGACTATTACGTGGCCAACTACAGGCCTTTCGACAAGGCGGGAGCGTATGGCATACAGGAGTGGATAGGCTACATCGGCGTGACGGGCCTGAATGGCAGCTATTTCAACGTAATGGGACTTCCTGTGCAGAGAATTTATACAGAACTATGCGAAATGTAGAACTTTTTTGTACATTTTTTGATAAATAATGAACAAAATATTTGTATATTTCATTTTTTCTTTGTACCTTTGCTGAAAATTTGAACACAACATTTACCTTTTTCGATATTCAAGGGGTTGTTTTTATGAATTATTCGGCGTTCAACGACGCCACTAAATGCGGACTAAGTGTAGTCACAATAATATTAATCTATATTTATCATTTTCCAAAGTTTTTTAGTTATGGGAACCTGTTCGAGAGAATCGGTTCCCTTTTTACATGTTTCCTGTCACCGCCCACTTCCTTTCCTGATGTTCTTTGGCAACCTATGCCCAGCCACGCGCGCGCGTTATAATAGAGAGTGAATATTGGTGCTACAAGTGCTACTGTTGCTTCTAACTGGTTGTAAAACAGCTATTTGTGGGTGCATTTTGACTTTCGGTAAGTGCTACCGGAAATGCTACTGACACAACAGGAAACCCACATGCACAATTTCGCTCTTTTGTGCAAAAGTGAGACATATAGAAAAGTCGTACGCGATTTTTCTATATGTCTCATCGAATATTTTCAAAACGGCGTTGACTTTTTGAAAAACGGCGCCGACTTTTTGGAAAAAGTCAACGCCATTTTGGGGAAAGGATGTGGGCGTGGCCGCTTGGTAGCACCAGTAGCATTTTCGGTAGCACTATTGATTGCTGAAAATGCACCCGTAAGTTGCTTTGTATCAGTTGCTTTGAACGTCCGGTAGCACTTGTAGCACTTATTTTCGCGCGTTATTATGTGCGCGTGCGCGCGAGAAAGGCTGTAAAAAAGAACCCCCTTCCTGCAGAGTGACCAGCAGGAGGGGGGTGAATTGTTCGTTGTTTTGCTTCTAATAGTTACTCTTCTCCGTATTCAGCCAGATTCTCAGCCTCCTCGTCGGGATCGCCTGAGCCCAGGTCCATCATGGTAGAGTAGTTGTCCTCAGTGATATCGTCATCGCCGGGCTCTTCTATCTCAATGTCGTCCTCATCGGGCTTGTTGTAGGTGTCCTCAAACTCAATGTCTTCATCCTCGTTGTCCTCATCGCTGGAGTAGGAGTTGAACTTCATACGCGGTTTTTCGGCCTCGGGCTTCACTTTTGCAAAGATGGCTTCCACCCACGTACCCTTAGCTACCTCCAGCACGTCAAACCCGTCGGCCACCTTCTTTTCATATAGGCCTCCCTTTTTGTGGAGACGGTCTTTGGGCAGGGTGGTGGTTGAAATGTCGAAACCACTCTCTATGATGTCCTTGATGCTCTGCGAAAGCGAGTCCCAGCCGCCGCCGAAGTTGCGGTCGAGCACCTCGACAAGCTTGGCGGCCGAGATGTGGCGGATATTCTCGTAGGTCAGGTCGGTGACACGTGTGATGGGGCGCTTCTTGATGGCCCAGGTCACCTTCTGGTTGTCGTCCAACTTCACCTGTCCCACCTTGTATCCTTGCTTCTCGAACTTCTGCTTCTCTATCTTCGACTCGGCGTTGACCTCTTCCAGCATGAAGGCCGAGCGGATGATGTCGACGTAGTGGCGCAGGTTGTCCTTCACCTCTGCATCTTTCTCTGCACCCTCCCACAGGCGGAAGATGTCATTCTCCTGAATGTCCCAGACGCTGCTTTTGGTCAGAGTTTTTAGCGTAAGTGCTTTCTTGTCAGTCGTTTGCTCCATAGTATGCTGTTTTTTCTTCTAGTTTGTGGTTGCAAAGATAAGTAAAAGTTAGGAGTTAGGAGTGAGGATAGGATAGTTTTTTTATCCAAAAAAAGTTAAATAATGAAAGATAGCCCCTTTCAGCCCCATTCAGTGTGCTGACTTTTGCGTAACTTTGCAAATTGAAATAATGTCACAGCCATTAGCAGAACGGTTGCGCCCCCGCACCCTCGATGAGTACATTGGCCAGCAGCATCTGGTGGGCCAGGGGGCTGTGCTCCGACGAATGATAGAGTCGGGGCGAATCTCGTCATTTATCCTATGGGGACCGCCAGGGGTGGGCAAGACCACGCTGGCCCAGATTATTGCCCATAGGCTGGAAACGCCCTTCTACACCCTGAGTGCCGTGACCAGCGGTGTGAAGGACGTGCGCGACGTGATAGAAAAGGCGCAAAAGGGGCGCTTTTTCAACGAGGCTTCGCCCATTCTCTTCATTGACGAGATTCACCGCTTCTCCAAGTCGCAGCAGGACAGTCTGCTGGGAGCCGTGGAGCGTGGCATTGTTACCCTGATAGGCGCCACCACCGAGAATCCATCGTTCGAGGTCATAAGACCGCTGCTTTCTCGCTGCCAGCTCTATGTGCTGAAGTCATTGGAGAAGGACGATCTGTTGCAGCTGGTGAACAGGGCCATCACCACCGACGTGGTGCTGAAAGAAAAGCAGATAGAATTGAAGGAATCGGGCGCCTTGCTGCGTTTTAGTGGCGGCGATGCCCGCAAACTGCTGAACATTCTGGAGCTGGTGGTTGAGTCAGCTGAGGTTTCCCCTGAAACCAGTCCTTCTGGCCAATCTGATCTTTCTAGTCTTTCTAGTCAGTCGAGCCAGAAGATTGTCATCACTGATGAACTGGTGGAGCACTGCCTGCAGCAGAATCCATTGGCCTACGACAAGGACGGTGAGATGCACTACGACATCATTTCGGCGTTCATCAAGAGCATACGCGGCAGTGACCCTGATGCTGCCCTCTACTGGATGGCTCGCATGATTGAAGGGGGCGAAGACCCTCAGTTCATAGCCCGCCGCATGGTTATCTCGGCCTCAGAGGACATCGGACTGGCCAACCCCAATGCGCTGTTACTGGCCAATGCCGCCTTTGACACTGTGATGAAAATAGGCTGGCCCGAGGCGCGCATCGCCTTGGCTGAGGCCGCTGTCTATCTGGCTACGTCGCCAAAGAGCAATTCCGCCTATCTGGGCATTGATGCTGCCCTGGCACTGGTGAAGCAGACGGGCAACCTGCCTGTGCCGCTGCACCTGCGCAATGCCCCCACACAGCTGATGAAACAGCTGGGCTACAGTGACGGCTATCAGTATCCACACGACTTCCCCGGCCACTTCACACCACAACAGTACATGCCCGACGAGCTGACCAGTGCCCGCCTATGGCATGGTCAGCACAGCCCTTCGGAAGACAAGCTGTGCCAGCGTATGGTGTCATATTGGGGAAAGCGATTTGAAGACTGACCTTATCTTCCTGCCATCTTCTTCCGGCTATGGCGCGTACCGTCGGGCAGGGTAGTGGTCTCTATGTAGAGGCCGCGCTGTGGGGCCGACTCCAGTTCGGTGCCCTGCATAGTGTAGCGGCGCAGGCTGAGTGGTCCATGGTTCACGCTGCTGATACCAGCCGCCAGCTGCTTCAGCTCCCCACTGACCTGCACATCCCTGACGGCCATCTGCTTGGTGTTTCCCAGTTTATAAATATGTAGGAGCAACTGGCTTTTGCCAGCGGCCGAGCCTATGTTGCTGATTTCCTTGCTCACGGATGTATAGCCGGGTGTGGTGTTGTTGCGGTCGGGGTAGATGGCTTCTTCCACCATGTAGTTCCCGTTGACATTCAGCCATCTCAGGTCAGCAGCGCCGCCATTGGTGCCAAGTCTCGACAGCTTCATCTTCACACCCGTGGGCCGAAAGAAATAGCCCTCGGCCACGTCGAAGGAAAAGGCCACGGCATTGCCTTCGTTGGCCGTGCTCTCATTGTCGTTCGTGGGCTGTATTTTGGTGAAGCGCAGGCTGTTGATGTTCTGCGTGCCCTGATAGGTGAGATTGCTGCCCAGACTGACGCTGCAGGCAGTGAAAAACTGTTGCAAGCCACCCCCGTAGGTGGCAGCCTGGTCGCTGGTGCCGCTGGAGAATTCCCAGCTGATGGTCCCCTGTCCCACGTTTTCCTTTCCCGCCTCCTCACCGCCGGGAGCCACCTCCATGTATTCCTTGTAGCCTTGCTCCACACCACCTTCGTATTGCTGCTCGGTGATGTGGGCCACGATGGCGTTCAAGTAGTGCTCCAGCATGGTGTAGCCAGCCTCGTCGGTGTTCTTGCCGTCGTTGGCATCATTTGGATTCAGACCGTGTTGTTCCTCCCAGGCATCGGGCATTCCGTCGCCGTCGCTGTCGGGCTGAGGCTGCTCGCTGGCCAGTGTAGGCCAGGGACTGTCAGCGCCCGTGATACCAGCTTTCACATCGTCCTGGGTATTGATGAATCCGCTGCTGTTGCCGCTGCCGGTGTAAGTGGCCACGCCCTGACGCACGTCGCTGATGATGATGTCGTCCAGCTGATCACGGTGCAGCGAAGCGCCCACATAGCTGAGCACGCGGTCGTATGCCTGCTCGGCAGTGTGGTTGGTGACTGCCATGAAGGGGATGGGCTCGGCCAGCCGGATGGTGTCCTTGGTACGGGCGGTGTAGGTTCCGTCGTTGCCGTTGGCATCAATTTGGTTGTACATGCCGTAGGTCCAGTTGTCAGTGGTCACCTGGCTGTATTTGGTGTTCACATTCCCCTCAACGAAATACTTTCCCCACACGTGCCACATCACGTCCCACTGATTGGGCGTGGCAGTATCGTGGTGGGTGTATTCGCTGGTGCGGATGTTGATGCTGGCTATGCGCATGCCCTTGGTGCCTGTAGGTGAGCCGGGGCCGGGCTTGTAGTAGTTGTTCACTATGTTCACCTTCATGCCCTCACCGCCGTAACAGCCATTGCCGCCAAAGTTGTAGATGACATTGTTGCGCATGTCCATGCGCTCGTCGGTCTGCGTGCCAGGACGCGGGCCCAGTCGGGGGGTGCGACTGGTGTGGTGGGCAATGAGATTGTGGTGGAACGATGAACCGGCTCCGCCCCAGTTGCCTCCGTAGCCATGTTTGCCCTTGGAGTGGCCACTGTTCACCAGACTTTGCGACGAGATGCACCACTGAACGGTGAGATTGCGCCCACCATAGATGGAAAGGCACTCGTCAATGCTCCATGACACGGAGCAGTGGTCCACTATGATATTGTTGTCGTCCATGGAGCCCAGGCCGTCGCCCTCATGGTAGGCCACTTGGCGCTGCCCCAGGCGGAAGCGCATATAGCGGCAGATGACATTCGAACCCAGGGTGACGGGATAGTCGGCCACGCAGATGCCGTCGCCAGGGGCCGTCTGTCCAGCCAGGGTGGTGTTGTTGGCAATTCGTAGTGCCGACTTCAGGAAGATGGTTCCGCTCACGTCGAACACGATGGTGCGGGGACCGGGCTGAGAGTTGGCCCAGCGCAGTGACCCTGTGCCTGAGTCGTTTAAATTGGTGACGTGGTACACATGACCGCCACGGCCTCCAGTGGTGTAGCGGCCGAAGCCCTCGGCACCGGGAAAGGCAGGCGTCTTCTCCTGCTGTTGGGCCTGGGCTGCGGGGAAGAGGGTGAGCATCAGTAGGCTTAGGGCGATGAATAGAGAGTGCTTCATAATTGTAGTGGATTAGTTGTTGTGTGATAGTTTGTTGTCAGTTTGTTGTGAGGCAATGAGAGCAGCCTGACTGCGGGCTATCTTTCCCGTCTCGGTCATGGGTATTTGCTGGCAGCTGATGTAGTATCTGGGTCGCCAGAAACGCGGGAGCACCTGCTGACAGATGTCCTGCAGTCGCAGGGCGTCAGGGTCTTCGCTGAGCAGCACCAGTGCTTCGCCCAGCCGGACATCTTTTCGTTTGGTCAGGCAGAATGGGGCCGACAGGTGAGGCTGCAATAGTCGCTCGGCCTGTTCAATCTGTATTTTCACTCCGCCTGAGCATACCACATTGTCACGCCGCCCTAGGATGCGGAAGCGCTGTGGTTCCTGCTCGCCGTCGGTCATGGGTAGTAGCTCGGCCACGTCGTTCGTGGTCAAGGGCTGTGGACAAACGGCAGGAGCACTAATGACCAGACAGCCCTCCTCGTTGGTAGTGACGGTGACTCCCTTAAAAGGGGTGTACCAATCGGTGGCAGAGGGGCCGCTCAGCCGGCGCAAGGCAATATGCGACAACGTCTCGGTCATGCCGTAGGTGCTCCAGACGGAGTTAGGGAAAGACTTCAGTTGGCCTGCCAACTTGTCGTCGATGGCTCCGCCGCCTATGATGAGGTGGCGGATGGCCATCAGGCGCTCACGCTCGTCAGCGACGTGCAGACTGTTCCATACCTGCAGGGGCACCATGGCTGCGAAGTCGATGGGTTCACTCAGCGAGCTGAGCGGATGGCTGCTGGGCGCAACGCTGACCAGCTGTAAGCCACAGGTCAGTGCACGCACCACCATCATTTTTCCGGCGATGTAGTCTAGTGGCAGACAGAGCAGAGCCTTGGCACCAGCCGTCAGGTCCAGAAACTGGCAGGTGATGCGTGCCGAGGCTTCCATACGCCGCTTCTCGACGCTCAGGGGCTTCGGCTGTCCCGTTGAACCGCTGGTATGCACCAGCAGCGTCGGGCTTTCATCGTGCCATTCGGCTAAGAATTCGTCAAGGTTCAATGTACCAGAGTTTGTCGCCGCGAATTTCCAGCGGCATGTCAATATTGTCAGTGAAAAGCTGGCCTGTGCCCAGTCCCTGAGGCATGATGGTTCCGCCCCGCTCAGGAAACTGGGTGCTACAGAACTGTGCTATGGCATTCAGGCCGACATTGCTCTCCAGGGCGGACGTGATCCACCAGCCGATGCCCATGTCGCGGGCCAGCTCAATCCATTCGCGACAGCCCATCATGCCACCATGCAGGGAGGGCTTCAGCACGATGTAGGCGGGCTTGATAATGTTCAGTAGTTGACGTTTGGCATCGGGCGAGTTCACACCAATCAGCTCTTCGTCGAGGGCGATGGGCAGCGGAGCATCGCGGCATAGCTCTGCCATGCTGGCCCAGCCGCCTCCATGGGCACGGGGCGAATAGGCGGGGGGAATGGGCTGCTCAATAGAGTGGAGAGCATACTGGGATAGCAATTCAAGTTTGTAGAGGGCGTCGCCGTGGTCGAAAGAGAAGGCTCCGTTGGCATCCACGCGCAGTTCAACCTCCCGATGGCTGAAACGCCGCCTGATTTGCTTGATGAGTTCCAGCTCGTCGTCGAAGTCAATAGCACCTATCTTCAGCTTGATGCAATGGAAACCCTGCTCCAGCTTCTGCTCTATGCGCTGCTGCATCTCGGTGAAGGTGCCCATCCACACTAGCCCATTGATGGGTATTCCCATCTCGCTGCGGCAGAAGGGGGTGTCGAAGAGGCGTGAGCCGCCGGAGGCCAGCGATTGCAGCGCCGTCTCCATTCCGAACAGCATGGAGGGATAGGGTCGCATGGCCTCGAAATCGATCTGTCCAGTCTTCTCCACCTGGTTGCAGAAGTGCCTCAGAACCATGGTATAGTTGGGCAGGTCGTCACAGCTCAGCTGGGGCAGTGGCGCACACTCACCTAGGCCTTGCCGCTCACCGTCGAAAACTTGGAGAAACCAGCTCCTGCGCTCTGTATAGACACCACGCGACGTGCCTGCTGGCTGTTTAAAATGAAGCACGCGCTCCTGAATATTTATTCTCATGCGCTCTCGTCCTTATGGAATCTGGGGATACTTGTCGAAGTCGGGCTTGCGCTTCTCCAGGAAGGCCCGTCCGCCCTCTTGTGCTTCATCCAGGAAGTAGTAGAGCATGGTGGCATCGCCAGCCAACTGCTGGATGCCTGCCTGTCCGTCCAGTTCGGCATTCAGGCCAGCCTTAATCATGCGCAGGGCCATGGGTGAGCGCTCCATCATCTCTTCGGCCCAACTGACGCACTCATCTTCTAGTTGTGCCAGGGGCACCACTTTGTTCACCATGCCCATCTGCTCAGCTTCGTGGGCCGTATATTGTCGGCAGAGGAACCATATTTCACGGGCCTTCTTTTGGCCTACGATGCGGGCCAGATAGCTACTGCCGAAACCGGCATCGAACGAGCCCACCTTGGGACCCGTCTGTCCGAAGATGGCGTTTTCGGAAGCGATGGTCAGGTCGCATACCAGATGCAGCACGTGGCCACCACCGATGGCATAGCCGTTCACCATGGCGATGACGGGTTTGGGCAGTCGGCGAATCTGCATCTGCACGTCGAGTACGCTCAGACGGGGCACGCCCTCGTCGTCTACGTAGCCTCCGCGGCCTTTCACATGCATGTCGCCGCCGCTACAAAAAGCGTGCTTCACGTCTTCAAGTCGCTTGCCTTCGGGCACAGGTGACATGGCCCCAGTCAGTAGCACCACGCGGATTCGCTGCAGTTCACGGCACTGAGCCAGTGCCTGGCTCATCTCCAAAGTTGTCTTGGGCGTGAACGCATTGCGATAGTGTGGCCTGTTGATGGTGATCTTGGCTATACCGTGGCACTCCTCAAAGCGGATCTCCTCAAAAGGGCAGATCTCTTTCCATATTCTTGTTTCCATTTCTTAATCCTCCTTCTCTTTTTTTATTTGTTCTTTTAAGTATTATTCCTATTATGGCGCAAAGATACAAAAAAATGAGCGCAGAACAAAACAAACTCGTTTGTTTTTTGTCGATATGGAGTAACTAAGGTGTGGATGACGCTGATGAAAAGTTATGAGTATTTAAAAAAACAATGAAAGATTTGGGCATCTGAAAGAATTGGTGTACCTTTGCGCTGAGAAAAAAACTGAATGATGAAAAGGTATACTTTTTATTATATTTATGTATTGCTGGGCATGTTGCTTATGGTGGCTTGCCGACAGACGAACCCCTCTGCAGATGGAGCCATAGCTAGTTTCAAACAACAGGTGCCAGCAGCAGTACAAGGGCAGGGCCAGCGTGATGGAACACAGACCAAAGTGACGGCGCTGGACTTGCTGAAGCAGAGGGTAGGACGCGGAATCAGCGAAATCATGCTGACGCGCAAGGGCTATATGACCTCTTACAATAAACAGACACGAACTCCCAACTGGGTGGCCTGGACATTGACGAAGGCCCATTCCTACGGAAACAACCAACGTGAGAACGAGCGGTTTGAGGAGGACTTGGATGTGCCGGAGCCGCGCTCTACATTCCAGGATTTCTATAATTCCCGTTACGACCGTGGACACATGAGTCCTGCGGGCGATAATAAGTGGGATGCCGTTGCTATGACGGAATCTTTCCTGATGACAAACATCTGTCCGCAGAACCACCAGTTGAACAAGGAGGACTGGAACTCGCTGGAGATTCAGTGCAGGTTGTGGGCAAGGAAGTTCGGCGAGGTGACCATCGTGTGTGGCCCGCTGTTTGAGGATTCCGACCAGCCCCGCACCATCGGGCGCAACAAGGTGCGAGTGCCAACGGGCTTCTTCAAGGTCGTTTATCGGGCTCAGCCAGAGCCACATGCTGTGGGCTTCATCTTCAAGAACAACGGTAGCTCCCAGCCTTGGCGCGAGCAGTTGGTCAGTGTGGACGAAGTGGAGCGCCGGGCGGGTATTAACTTCTTCCATGCACTACCCGATGATGTGGAAAACTCTGTGGAAGCCGAGGAACAGCTGAAGGGGTGGTAGATGAACGAAAAGCGTTAAATAACGTTTAAAAATGAAGGGTAGCGGCTGCGATATGCTGGAAAAATTGTAATTTTGCATTTCAAAACATCAAGAAAAGCGACATAGAAGCGTGAAAATAAAGCAAGTGCTGGAAGCCCTTGAGAGATTCGCGCCCCTGCCGCTGCAGGAAAGTTGGGATAATGCTGGTCTGCAGATAGGATTGACAGAGGCGGAGGTTTCAGGGGCATTATTGTGTCTGGATGTCAACGAGGCTGTCATTGACGAAGCTTTGGCAAGGGGGTGTAACCTGGTGGTGAGCCATCATCCGTTGCTGTTTCGTGGATTGAAGCAGGTGGCCGACGCGAACGACGTGCAACGCACGGTGAGGAAAGCTCTGAGAGCCGACGTTGGCATCATCTCCATGCATACCAATCTGGACAATGCCCTGAATGGCGTGAACTTCAAAATTGCCGAGCGTCTGGGAGCTGAAAAAGTAGAGCCTATGGGCGACGAACAGCATCCCGGTCAGTGGGTGATGGCCACGCTACCCGAAGCCATGGAGGCCTCGCAGTTTGTGCAACATGTGAAAGGACAGCTGGAGGCAGCTTCAGCCATGTGCAATGAACTGCTGAAGAGGCCAATCCACAAGGTAGGCATTTGCGGTGGTGCCGGAGACTTCCTGCTGGAAGAGGCTATAGCCAAGGGGGCCGATGCCTTCCTGACCGGCGAGATGCATTACCACCAGTACTTCGGGCACGAACAGCAGGTGCAGATATGCGTGGTGGGGCACTATGAAAGTGAGCATTTCACCAAGGAGCTGCTGCGCGACATCATTGAGCACAACTGCCCGAGCGTGCGTTGCTGTATGGCCGAGACAAATACGAATCCAATTATATATCTATAGGCCCAAGCCCCCGCGACGGCCTCTCCCACATGGGAGATAAGAGGGGGGCCACAGATTATGGCAAAAAAAGATCCTACAGACCTGACGGTAGAAGAGAAGCTGAAAACCCTGTACCAGCTGCAGACTGCTCTTTCGGCTATTGACGAGAAGAAAGCACTGCGTGGCGAACTGCCTTTGGAAGTGGAAGACCTGGAAGCAGAGATTGAAGGCCTGACTACCCGCATTGACCGTATTAAGGCAGAAATTAGCGAGTTCGAGCGTGCCATCTCGCAGAAGCGTGGTGAGATTATCGAAGCACAGAATGGCGTGGAGCGTTACAAGCATCAGTTGAACGACGTGCGCAACAATCGTGAGTTTGATACGCTGAGCAAGGAGATTGAGTACCAGACACTGGAGATAGAGCTGTGCAACAAGAAAATCAATGAGGCTATGCGCCGTATTGATGAGAAAAATGTGGAACTGGACGGAAGCGCCGCCGTGCTGGAGGAAAAGCAGGGCGATTTGGAGGTGAAAAAGGGCGAACTGGACGAAATCATGGACGAGACACGCGTGGAGGAAGAGAAGCTGCGCGACAAGGTGCATGAGTTGGAGTCTAAGATTGATCCCCGCCTGCTCAAGTCGTTCAAGGGCATCCGGAAGAATGCCCGCAATGGCCTGGGCGTCGTCTATGTGCAGCGCGACGCTTGTGGTGGATGCTTCAACAAGATACCGCCTCAGAGGCAGCTCGACATCAAGATGCACAAGAAGATCATCGTTTGCGAATACTGTGGCCGAATCCTCATTGATCCTGAGCTGGCTGGCGTGAAGACCGAGAAGCCCGTGGTGGTGGAGGAGAAGAAGGCCACGCGTCGCCGTAGTACTGGCACGGGTGTGCGCAAGACTTCAACCTCGAAGAAGGCTACCGATGCCAATGACATGGTGTAGTCTTCAAAAGACCATCCAAAAATCTTAAGGCCAGTCAGAAAAGCTCAGGGAAGAGCTTTCTGGCTGGCCTTCTTTATGGCATGTTCATAGGTGTCAAAGCGCGTTGTAATCCGGTATGTCGTGTAAAAATTGGTAGCTGTGCTGCGTCTGGTCAATCTGGCAGCAATGGTGCTGCAGCCCGTTGCTGACCACCAGATAGTCAGCGTGCAGGAGCATATTGTAAGACGAAATCTGGTTGAATACGCGCTGCGTGATGCTCACGTCGGGTGCCTTGTATTCTATGATCATCCTGGGCTGTAACACATTATTATATAATATGGTGTCGCAGCGGAGTCGCTTCTCGCCGATGCGCAGTTCCAGCTCGTTGGCGAGGAGCCCTTTCGGATAGCCCTTATGCTCCACCAGATAGTGCACGAAGTGCTGGCGGACCCATTCTTCGGGTGTCAGCGCGACATAGCGCCGGCGCAGAAAATCGAAAATCTCACGTTTCCCGTCTTTCTCACGCAATTTTATTTCGTAGGATGGTAGGTTTATTTCCATTTATTTTGTAATTTTGCAGCAAAATTACAAAAAAACCTTGAGACCACAATGGCAGAAACCAAAAATGTGACCTTCGATAGCATCATGCACGACTTGGAAGCCCGGAAGTATGCTCCCGTTTACTGTCTGCACGGGGAAGAGTCCTACTATATAGACAAAATTTGCGACTATATAGCAGAGCATGTCCTGTTGCCCGACGAGCGCGACTTTAACCAGACCATCCTGTTCGGTTCAGATGTGAGCGCCTCGCAAGTGGTTGATATAGCCCGCCGTTATCCCATGATGGCCGAGCGCCAGGTAGTCATTGTCAAAGAGGCGCAAAACATTAAGCAGACGGAGGCTCTTGAGAAATACATGAAGCAGCCCCAGCGAAGCACCATTCTGGTCATCTGCCACAAGAATGGAAAAATAGACGGGAGAAAGCGCGAGTACTTGAAAACCATACAGCAGGTAGGTGTTCTCTTCGAGAGCCAGAAAATGAAAGACTACAAGCTGCCAGAGTTCATCGAGAATTACCTGAAGCGGCGCAATGCCAGCATAGACAACAAGTCTGCTCAGCTCATTGCTGATGCCATTGGCTCGGATCTTAGCCGACTTACCAGCGAACTCGACAAGGTGCTAATCAGTCTGCCCGAGAAGGATAGGAGAGTAACTTCCCAGGTGGTGGAAGACCAGATTGGTATCAGCAAAGATTTCAATGGTTTTGAACTGCGTGATGCCATCGTGAACAGGAACGTTTTCAAGGCAAATCAGATTATCAATTATTTTGACAAAAATCCAAAGGCAGGAAGCATTTACTCTTTTCTCCCGTTGCTCTTTAATTACTTCCAGAATTTGCTGATTGCTTATTATGCACCTCAAAAGACAAGCCAGGAGGGCGTGGCGCAGTGGTTGGAACTTCGATCGCCATGGGCTGCGAAAGACTACATGACTGGCATGCGAAACTACACAGGAATGAAAGTGATGCAAATAATTGGCAGGATACGCGAAATAGATGCCAAAAGTAAAGGATTGGACAATCCGAACACCCCACCAGGGGAGCTTATGAAGGAATTAATTTTCTACATTTTGCACTAATTCTGCTTCTTTTTCGAGCCTTTTTTTTCTAGAATGAGCACTCCTCAGGAGTGCTTTTTTATGGCGAAAAAGCCAGTGTCCATCAGCTTTTCAGAAGAAATAACCCCTCTCAAAACTCGCAAATTTTAAACTTTTCAACTCGTCGTGCAGAATTTTTAAGAAATGCCGATTTTTCGATTTTTGCCATTATCGAAATTCTGTTTTAGCACTATTTCACATTTAAGAAATTAAAGTTTGCAAATATAAACATACCTCTTAAAAGCAAACAGATTGAATTTGAGACTTTAAAACATTGAATTTGGATAGAATTTAAATAGTTTAAACATTTAAATATGCGATTTTGAAAAAGTGATTTATGATTTTTAATTTTAAAATATTCGTTTTCGCAAATTTTAATATAACTTATCATATATCAGCAAGTTAAATTTTAAATGCGAATTTTGCCTTTAGGTTTTTAGTCAAGTTTTTAGTTTTAAATTCAAATACCAAGTGAATATTTGAAAATAGTATGTAAATATCTCATTACAACCCATATAATTATGTAACTCCCCTTTTAGTAAGGGTTATTGTCGTTTACAAACATAAAATTCTAATTTGTAAATTTCAAAGCTAGATCGTATGATAATTAGCTTTGATTTTACAAATTCAAAACAAGAAATTTAAAGTTTAATACTTTAAAATTTCCTTTGAATTTGTTGCGTATCTAAAATAATTGTTTTACCTTTGTAAACTCAAAGGGAAAAGGCGGAAAAGCCTCATTTTATACCCAAACAGTGATATGAAAGATAGAATCAGACAAATCATGGAGGCGCAGCACATGACACAGCAGGTGTTCGCTGAGTTCCTAGGAACCACCCCAGCCACCCTGAGTGGTATCTTCAACGACCGTACCCGACCCACGCTGAGCATCGTCGAAATGATTAAAAAGAAAATTCCTGACATCAGCGTCGATTGGCTATTGTTTGGTACTGGTGATATGTACAGGCACTCTATCCCCTCGCCAGAGGGTTTCTCATCTGAGGAAAAAGGGCTTTCAGGTGGAGGTCAGGTGAAGGAGACGGAGATTGAATTCCCTCCCACCTCCTCTCCTAACTCCCTATCTGGCCATTCAGCGCATTCTGTTTCAAATGGTGTAAGAAATACACCTCAGAACTATTGGCGTGAAGATTTGAAAATAGTTGACAAACCAAAGCGCCATGTGACGGAGATCAGGGTGTATTACGACGACCAGACCTGGGAGAGTTTTGTGCCCTCGAAGAAATAAATTGTGACCCTAAAATTTGGCTTTTTCTTTGAATTGCATTACCTTTGCATTTCAAAAACATTTTGTATTTATGAAATCAACTGCGAAACACTTGCTCGACCTCATTGTTCGTTCAGTAGAGCGTGTTCATGAACGCTATGTACTGCTGAAATTGACGTCCAACGAGGCCCTGCCTCTTATGTGTCCTGGCCAATTTGTAGAAGTCCGTGTTGACGGTTCGCCATCCACCTTTCTGCGTCGCCCTATTTCCATTCATTTCATTGATGCAGAGCAGAATGAGCTGTGGCTCTTGGTGGCTGTCGTTGGCGATGGTACCCGGCGGATGGCCGAGCTGAAGGCTGGCGACCGCTTGAACTGCATGCTGCCCCTGGGTCGGGGCTTCTCCCAGCCCGTTGCTGAGCGTCGATTCCTGCTTGTAGGTGGAGGCGTGGGCGTGGCCCCCCTGCTGTTCCAAGGGGCTCAGCTGAGCCAAACTGACGGCATTGAAGTGACTTTCCTGTTGGGAGCGCGCACTTCTGGCGACCTGCTACAGCTGGACGAATTCCGCAAATATGGGCGCGTTCTTGTCACTACAGAAGACGGTTCTGCCGGTCAGCAGGGATTTGTCACCAATCACACCGTGCTCCAGGATGAACATTTTGACATGATTCAGTGCTGCGGTCCAACGCCCATGATGAAGGCTGTTGTGCGCTATGCTAGTCTTCACGACGTGCCCTGTCAGGTCTCACTCGAGAACCTCATGGCCTGCGGACTTGGTGCCTGTCTTTGTTGTGTGGAGAAAATCAGGCATCGCGGTGCTGATGGTGCAGAAACAATCAATAATGTATGCGTGTGTAAGGAGGGACCAGTATTTAATAAGGAGGAACTGCTATGGCAAAGTTAGAAGTCAATATAGGCGAGGGGCTGCATCTGAAAAACCCCGTAATGACTGCCTCGGGCACATTTGGCTATGGGCTTGAGTTCCAGGATTTTGTGCCCCTGGACCAGATTGGCGGCATCATCGTGAAGGGAACCACGCTGAATCCCCGCGAAGGTAACGACTACCCGCGCATGGCCGAGACTCCGATGGGCATGCTGAACTGTGTGGGCCTGCAAAACAAGGGTGTGGACTACTTCTGCCAGCATATCTATCCTGAAATTGCCGATATCGATACGGCTTGGGTCGTGAATGTCAGTGGCTCATCGCCTGAGGACTATGCCGAGTGTGCAGCCCGTGTGGATATGCTTGAAAAGGTGCCTGCCATCGAGCTGAATATCTCCTGTCCCAATGTACGCGATGGCGGCATGGCCTTTGGTGTGACCTGTGCAGGAGCCGAGAGTGTGGTGAAAGCCGTCCGTGACCGCTATCATAAGACGCTCATCGTGAAGTTGTCACCCAATGTGACCGATATCACCGAGATAGCCCGCGCCGTTGAGGCTGCAGGGGCCGATGCCGTGTCGCTCATCAACACACTCATGGGCACAGCCGTTGACATTGAGAAGCGCCGACGCGTGCTCAGCATCGGCACTGGCGGACTGAGTGGTCCTTGCGTCAAACCAGTGGCTTTGCGTATGGTGCTGCAGGTGAAGAAGGCTGTCGGTATACCTATCATCGGACTGGGAGGTATTATGACTGCCAAGGACGCGCTGGAGTTCCTCATGTGTGGAGCCTCGGCCATTGAGATTGGTACGGCCAACTTTATCGACCCAACGGTGACCATCAAGGTACGCGATGGTATCAACGAGTGGCTCGATGCCCATGGGTGCGAATCGGTCAACGATATTGTAGGGGCTATTGATTAGCCCCTTATTTAGCTGTTTTCTCGCGCGTGCGCGCGTTATAATAAGGGACAAATTAAAGTGCTACAAGTGCTACTGGATGTTATAACCTGTTGATAAATAGTAATTTGTGGGTGCATTTTCGTTCTGCGTTCGTGCTACTGGAAATGCTACTGGGCATACCTATATTTACTAGTGCATTTATGTGCGAAATGAGACATAGAGAAAAGTCGCGCACGACTTTTCTCTATGTTTCATTGACTTCTTTCCAAACGGCGCCGACTTTTTTTCATGGGGCGTCGACTTTTGGGGAAAAGATGAGCTGAGAGTGAGTCGGTAGCACCAGTAGCATTTTCGGTAGCACGAACGTAGAGCGAAAATGCACCCGTAAGTTGTATTGTATCAGCGTGTTATGGCATCTGGTAGCACCTGTAGCACTTTGTTTCGTCCCTTTATATTACGCGCGTGCGCGTAGAGATGGACAAAACAGGTGGCTGTTATTGCTCTTCAACAATGGTGGCAATCTTGGTGTTGTTCCACGACTTGTCGGTGCGGTAGTTGTTGCGTGCTCCCTTGGGTACTATCAGCTTGCAGGCAGCCACCACGACGCCCTTGAACGTGCTGTGCGAGATGCTTGGGGGTAGTGGTGCACCCATTACGATTTCGCGTAGTGAGACGCATTTGGCAAAGGCATTGCCACCTATTTTCTTCAGGGCGGCAGGTAATTCAATGCGTGTCAGGGCGGTGCACTCACGGAACGAAGCGCTGCCAAGAGTGGTACAGGCAGCGGGGATAACCATGTAGGTGAGCGAAATACACTTGTCGAAGGCATTGTCGCCAATGCTGGTCACCGAGATGGGCAGTGTGATGGAACTCAGTGAAGAACACTGTTCAAAGGCGTTGTCCTCAATGCTTTTCAGCGAGATGGGCAGCACCACGGTGCGCAGGGAGTGGCAGTGGCGGAAGACGTCGCTCTCCAGCTTCTCCACGAAGCCGCGAATCTCGACGCTGTCCAGCGATGTGCAGTTTTCGAAGGTGTCGTTGCCCAGCTGCTTCACCAGATTTGGAATAATGAGCGTCTTCAGTGAGGCACAGTTCTCGAAAGCGTGGTCGTAGATGCGTGTCAGTCCGTCGGGCAGGTTAATGTCGGCCAGCGACTTGCAGTCATAGAAAGCGCGAGTGCCGATGGTCTTCACTGATGCTGGCAGCTGCACTGACATCAGGCTAGTACAGCCGGCAAAGACTTCGGTACCGATGGCTTTCAGGTTGCCGTCCATGCTCACTGACACCAGTCCAGTGCAATTTTCAAAGGCGCTGTTGCCTATCTTGTTCACCAGCTCTATCTCCACGCTGCTCAGCTGCAGGCACCCCTTGAAAGCATCGCTGCCGATGGCGGTGGCCGTGGTCATCTCAATGGACTGCAGGTTCTGGCAGTCCTCAAAAGCACTGTTGCCTATTTCAGCTATGGCGTCGGGCATGTCAATGGACTCCAGAGAGGTGCAGCCTTTGAAGGCTTCGCTACCGATGCTGGTCACCGTATTGGGAAGTGAAATGCTGCCGAGCCGCTCACAGCGTATGAAGGTATCGCTGCTGATGGTCTTGATGGGAGCCTCATGCAGGGTGATCTTCTGCAGGTTCTTGCAGTTGGCGAAGGCAGCCACGTCAATGTGCTCCACGGTCTCGGGTATGTCAATGTCTTCCAGTGCCAGGCAGTTGTCAAAGGCGTGGTTCTCAATGGCTTTGAGGTTGCTAGGCAGTTTGATGTCGGACAGACTGGTGCATCCGTTGAAGGCATAGTCGGCAATGACGCTCACGTCATCGGGAATGATGACTTCCTTCAGATTGACGCATCCGCTGAAACAGCTGCGGCTGATTTCGGGCGTAGTTGAGGGCAGCACCACTCGCTGCAACCCCTTGCATCCCTGGAACATGGCTGCTGGCAGCACGTCGGCCTTAGTGCGGAAGCTGCCTTTACTCTCGGCGATGGTTGCTTCTGAGAGATCGAGAACGGTCAGTGTGACGTCAGTAGCCTTCTTTGCTTTCAGCCTGTTTGTCATGAGCTGAATGACTTTCAGGTCGTTACCATTCAGCGGGCCGGATATTTTCAGTTCGGACAGCGTGTAGCGTATGCTGTCAGGCAGCTGGGTGGCCAACTGCCCCACGGAGTCCACTGACACAGTGTATTCCTGAGCTTCAATGAATGAAATCGGTAGGATTATCAGTAGGAGGCTTAGCAGAAATCTTTTCATCATAGTTTTATTTTGCTGTTTCTAATGGGCTCCGTTTGGAGCGGTGGTAGCTGCGATAGTCATCCAGCTCTATTTCAATGTCGGGTTCTTCCAATGGGGTGGTACGGGGCAGCAGGAACTGCATGTACTTGATACTCAGTCCGCGGCTGAGCCACATTTGTTCGTAGTAGGTTTGAATGGAGGCCGCCTCGCTGTCTGCTGCGTCAGCGTAGAGGTCTTCAGTGCAGGCCAGCTGTGGCAGGGCGTTGCGCTCCACCAGGGCCTTAGTGTAAGTGAAAAGGAAATTTGAGTCTGTCTTCAGGTGAATGCACCCCTGGTCGGTCAGGAATCGGCGGTAGCGTTCCAAAAAATAGGTCGACGTGAGCCTTTTTCGCGGATTCTTCATCTGCGGATCACTGAAAGTGAGCCAGATTTCGCTCACCTCGTCTTCAGCAAAGAAGTGGTCAATGATTTCAATGTTAGTGCGCAGGAAGGCCACGTTCTCAATGCCCTCTTGCAGCGCCCGGGTGGCACCGGTCCACATGCGGGCGCCCTTTATGTCAACGCCTATGTAGTTGTGGTCTGGGTGTGCCTTGGCCAGTTCAACGGAATATTCGCCTTTACCGCAGCCCAGCTCCAGCACGATGGGATTTTGATTGCGGAAATACTGTTCGTTCCAGTGCCCGCGCATGGCGAAAGGAACGTCGCTCACTACCGAGTAAGGGTACTGAAAGACGTTCCTATAGGTTTCCATGTCGGCGAACTTCGCCAGTTTGCCTTTTCCCATTCGCTGTTTATTCAATGACCACGGTGGTCCATCCGTGCTTGTCTTCTATCTCGCCATACTGAATGCCTCTCAGTGTGTCGAATAGTTTCTTTGAAATGGGACCGGGATGGTCGCCAAAGTGATAGCGCTTGCCCGTATCCAAGTCGTCAATATAGCTGATGGGGCTGATGACGGCAGCCGTTCCGCAGGCACCAGCCTCCTCGAAGGTCTCCAGCTCCTCCTCGGGAATGGGGCGGCGCTCCACCTTCAGTCCCAGGTCTTCAGCTACCTGCATCAAGCTCTTGTTGGTGATGCTGGGAAGGATGGATGTCGACTTTGGAGTGACGTAGGTGTTGTTCTTGATGCCGAAGAAGTTGGCAGCACCACATTCGTCCATGTATTTCTTTTCCTTGGCGTCCAGATAGAACTCGCAGGCGTAGCCCTTCTCATGAGCCAGATTGTTGGCAAAGAGAGAAGCGGCATAGTTGCCACCCACCTTGTACTTGCCGGTACCCAGAGGTGCTGAGCGGTCGAAGTCGCGGATGATAACGTAGGGATTGGCTGCGAAGCCTCCCTTGAAATAAGGGCCTACAGGGGTGACGAAGATGAGGAAGCAGTATTCCTTAGAGGGATGTACGCCAACCTGGGCGCTGGTACCGATGAGCAGCGGGCGAATGTAGAGCGTGGCGCCGCTCTCGTAGGTGGGAATCCACTCCTGGTTCAGCCTGACCACCTTCTTCACCATTTCTGTGAATAGCTCGGTGGGAACTTCGGGCATCAGAATGCCACGGCAGGTGCTCTGCAGGCGCGCTGCGTTCTCGTCCACACGGAATATTCTCACCTTACCGTCAGGACAGCGGTAGGCTTTCAGGCCTTCAAAGGCTTCCTGTCCGTAGTGCAGGCATGTTGCAGCCATGTGCAGGTTCAAATATTCATCGGAGCACACTTCCACTTCGCCCCACTTCCCGTCGCGATAATAACAGCGCACGTTATAGTCTGTCTTCATGTAGCCGAACGACAGATTGGCCCAATCTAGATTTTTCATCGTTTAATTAGTTTGTTGTTGTTGTACATTCAATTTGCAAAAGTAGGCATATTTGCCGAAAAATCCAAATATTTCCCCAAGAAATCTTATTCCTCGGTTAGAATTTTCTTAATCTCCTCGTCAGTCTTGGTCAGCTTTTCCTTGCAGAGAGTGATGAGGCTCTGTGCCCGCTTGAGCTGCGCTGACATCTGGTCGATGTCCAGTTCGTCGTTCTCCATGCGCCTGACAATGGCCTGCAGCTCAGTGAAGGCTTCTTCGTATTTTAATTCTTTTTTCATTTGATAATGGATTTGAGGGTTCCTTTTTCTACTCTGGTCACTATCTCGTCGCCTTTTTTCAGCTGTCCGGGGTCGCGCACAGCCTTGCCTTCAAAGAGCGTGATGCTGTAGCCGCGCTTCAGCAGCAGGCTGGGGTCCAGGGCTTTCAGCTTTTCGGTCAGCAGTTCCATGCGGTGCTTCTCTGTCGCCAGTCGGCGTTCCAACAGCATGGGAATGCGCTCCTCATAGGCCGTGATGCGTCCCATCTGGCCCAAGAGCTTTTGCTGGATCAGGGCCGACAGCTGACTATAGAGTGAGTTGAGCCGGGCCTCCTGACGGGTCTTCATGATGGAGAAGAGCCTGGGTATGGCCTCCGCAATGGCTGACAGACGCAGGTGATGGGCTGACAACTTTTGCCGGGCAAGAAGGGCTATCCGCTCCTGGCAGCTGTTCAGCGTGTCAAGTACTTCCTTCAGGTGCTCCACCAGCAGGGCAGCTGCGGCGGTGGGCGTCTTCACTCGGGCGAAGCTTACCATGTCCAGAATGCTCTCGTCGCGGTCGTGGCCTATGCCTGTGATAATGGGTAGGGGGAAGTTGGCAACATTCTCGGCCAGTGCCAAAGTGTCGAAGCCTGACATGTCGGCTGTGGCGCCACCGCCTCGTATAATGACCACGCAGTCGAAGTCGGCAATGTTGCCGTAAATGTTATTCAGCGCTGCAATGATGCTCTGCTCCACCTGTTCGCCCTGCATCGTGGCAGGAAAAAGCCGGGTAGTGAACTGCAGGTGCTGGCCATTGTCCATCAGTTGGTTCACGAAGTCGCCATATCCGGCTGCCGTCTGGCTGCTGATGACAGCAATGCGCTGACAGAACAAGGGAAGTGTGAGTTCTTTCTGCAGGTCGAACACCCCTTCGGCCTTGAGCTGGCTGATGATTTCCTTTCGGCGGCGGGCCATGTCGCCCAAGGTGAAAGTGGGGTCTATGTCAGTCACAATCCATGAGAAGCCATAAGCCTCGTGGAACTGAGCGTAGACCTTCAGGCGGACCTTCAGTCCGGCGTGCAACTCCTGACCGGTGGCTCGTTCAAAGTAGGGTTGCAGGATGGACCACTGCGTTCGCCAGCATTTGGCAGAAGCACGGGCTATAGGTGTGGCGGAATGCTCGTCCTTTTGCACGAGCTCCATGTAGCAATGGCCACCTCTTTCCCGGCATTCTGACAGCTCTGCCTCTACCCAGTATTCATGGTTGAGCGTCCGCTCCAGCACTTGTCGCACCAGGGCATTGAGTTCAAAGAGTGACAGGGTGTCTTTTTCCATTTTTCCCATCCTCATTGGTTACTTCTCATTCCTCGTTCGCCGTATTGACGTAGGCTTTCCAGAAATTTGGAAGGCCATAGCCATAGATGTTGTTGGGGGCGTCGTACTGGTCAGCGCTCTGTTGTATCAGCTCAATGAGCTCCCTGGCGGTCTTGCTGCGCAGTGCCTGCCATAAGCAGGCCACCATTCCGCAGGTGACAGGAGTGGAGAACGAGGTGCCCATATCGTGCATCAGCGTGCCTCGGCCTGACAGTAGGGTAGTGTTGCTGCCGCGAGCCACCACGTCGGGTTTCAGACGGCCGTCTTGCGTTGGTCCGATGCTGCTGAAGGCGGCCAGTTTGCCGTCTCCATCCACAGCTCCCACGGTGAGAATGTCGCGGGCATCGGCGGGGACGCCAATCTTCTTCCAAGTTCCCATGCCGGAATTGCCGGCAGAATTACACAGCAGGATGCCCTTGCCTGCCAGCATGGAGGCGGAACGCGAGATAAAGGCTGTCTGGCCGTCAAGGTCGCGCAACTGATAGCTGGGCAGCACAGCATCGTAGGCATAATAGCCCAGGGAGGAGTTGATGACATCGGCTCCCACGGAATCGGCAAATTCTGCTGCCATGGTCCAGTAGTCTTCTTCCACGGGCTGTTCGGTCAAATTGTCCTCAGAGCGAAGAAGCCAGTAGGAGGCATCGGGTGCTGTTCCTACAATCACTTCTGGGGCATAGGCAGCCATGACCGAGAAGACCTTGGTGCCATGGTCTATCAGCTGGAAGGGAGATGATGACTCCTGTAAGTTCTCGGGAGTGTCAGCATGAACAAAATCCCTGAATCCCAGTAGGTTGGCCCGTTGTAGGGCGGGAATGCGGTTGAAATTCTGAAATCCGCCATCGAGAATGGCGATGGTGATGCCTCGGCCAGTGAAGCCTGATTCGTGCAGCTGAATGCCTCCCAGCATTTCTATCTGCTGGCGGGCCAGGCCATAGTGGTCGTTCTTCACGGAGTCCCAGCGATTGAAGTCATCGTGCACATTCCAGCGCACGTCCTCATCTTTGTCAATCGAATCAGGGGAGATAAAGACGCAACGGGCGTCGCTGACAAAGGAAAGCTGAGCCAGTCTACGCAGGATAAGGGTGTCGGTAGAACGTACCAGAACGGTATTCTGCCAACGGCTGCTTCCCAGTACGTTGGCTCCCTTGACATTGAACTGCTTCATGTAAGCCTTTGGCACTGGCAAGTCAGTAGAATCTATGCCCAGCCCCTGGCGCTGACGACGCTCCAGGCTTTGGCGCGACAGGAACTTCTGTGGCTTTTCAAGCGAATAGGTGGTGGCTGATTTGTCAGTGAGATAGTAGCGATAGATATAGGTCTTCTTGCCAGGGTATTTCTTCTTGGCACAAGGCGCGGCCAGCGTAGCGCCAAGGAGCAGGAGTAATAGTAGTAATCGGTTCATGTCCGCTATAGATTCTGTTAAGAGGTGCAAAGGTACGAATAAAGGCGCAAAAAACCAAGAAATAATTTGTTTTTTTGCTGGCTTCTTCGTACCTTTGCACACACAAATGGACAATAAGCAGAAAGCTCTGGAATTGGGGCAGAAGCCCGTTGGCACACTGTTGTGGCAGTATGCCCTGCCTGCTATAGTGGCTATGACGGCCTCTTCTCTCTATAATATCATAGACCGTGCCTCCATCGGCCAGGTAGTAGGTGCCGATGCCATCAATGGTCTCACCGTAACCTTTCCCTTTATGAATCTTAGCGGAGCCTTTGGCGCTGCCGTTGGGGTGGGTGCCTCTACCTGTATCAGTGTGAAGCTGGGACAGCGTGACTACAACACTGCCGAGCATTTGCTGGGCAATACAATCACCCTGAACTTGATTATTGGTTTTCTCTTCATGGTGGTCTGCATGGTGTTCCTCGATCCTATTCTTTTCTTCTTTGGTGCCAGCGATGTCACTTTGCCTTATGCTCGGGAGTTCATGGAAGTCATCCTGGCGGGCAATATGATTACTCATATGTACTTCGGAATGAATGCCGTGCTGAGGGCATCGGGGAAGCCGAAGCATGCCATGTATGCCACGCTGTTCACCGTGGGGTGCAACATTTTGCTGGTCGTTGCGTTCGTGTGGTGGTTCCGATGGGGTATACGCGGAGCCGCGCTGGCCACCATTGTGTCGCAGACACTGGCCTTGTGCTGGCAGATGTGGGTCTTCTCTGACAGGAAAGAGCTGCTCCATTTGAAGCGAGGCATCTACCGTTTGAAGGCAGAGCTGGTGAAGAACATCATTTCGATAGGCATTTCTCCATTCCTGATGAACGCCACCAGTTGTATCATCGTCATCTTTATGAACCGGCAGTTCCTGTTCTATGGTGGCGACATGGCTGTGGGCTCTTATGGCATTGCCAACACATGGGGCATGTTGTTCTTCATGTTTGTCATCGGCATCAATCAGGGCATGCAGCCCATAGCCGGCTATAACTATGGTGCCAAGAAGTTCGACCGTATGATGCGCTGCCTGCGACTGGCCATTTTGTCCGCCACTGCAGTGATGACTTTTGGCTGGCTGATGGCTATGCTCTTCCCAGCGGCCATGGCCCGCGTCTTGACCCACGACCCCACACAGATAGCTATGTCGGCTCAGGGCATCCGCATCAACATGCTGCTGTTCCCCATCATCGGCTTCCAGGCTGTGGTGACCAATTTCTTCCAGTGCATTGGACGAGTGATAATTGCCATCTTCCTCTCGTTGTCACGCCAGTTGCTATTTCTGCTTCCGCTCATCTTTGTGTTCCCGCTTCTGTGGGGGCTGGATGGACTATGGGCCTCGCTGCCCACAAGCGACGGAATAGCTTCGCTGGTTACCTTGTGTGTGATGGCCAAGTATATGCGACAATTCAAAACCGTTTCAAATCGTGATGAGTAAGGACAATATCATTATTAATGTGGGTCGCCAGCTAGGCTCTGGCGGTCACGACATCGGACGTATGCTCGCCATGGAATTCCATGCGATGTATTATGACAGGGAGATACTGAATCTTGCAGCGAAGGAAAGCGGTTTCTCTGCGGAGTTCTTTGAACAGAGCGACGAGCGCCATGGTTTTCTGAGGTCGCTCTTCCACATGCATGCGCCGCACGTGAGCGATAATAATTTCTACCAGAACAATTTCTCGCAGGAAAGCCTGTTCAAGTTTCAGAGCGACGCCATTCGCAAGGAGGCCGAGAAGGGCTCGTGTGTGTTTGTAGGGCGTTGTGCCGACTATGTGCTCCGCGATTTCCCCCGTGTGGTGAATGTCTTCATCACCGCCTCCATGGATTTCCGCATCAAAAACGTTGTCAACAAGCTGGGCGTGCTGCCCGACGAGGCTCGCCGGATGATTCTGCAAGGTGAGCGCCGGCGTGCGGAATACTACAACTACTACACAGGCAAGAGGTGGGGAGCAGCAAAGAGCTATGACCTATGCATTGATTCCAGTTTGCTGGGCCTGCAGCAGACCGAGAAATTCATAGCTGAATTCGTCCGTCAGCGGTTCTTTTGATGCTTGCATGGTTTACCGTTAGGGAAAAACGAGAGGAAGAATATGAAAAGAATAGGAATCATCAGCGATACTCATTCGTACTGGGACCCGAAATACCTGCACTACTTTGAGCCCTGCGACGAGATATGGCATGCCGGCGACATTGGCTCCGTGGAGGTGGCCGAGCGCCTGGCCGAGTTCCGTCCCTTCCGGGCTGTGTGTGGCAACTGCGACGGTGGCGACCTGCGGCTGACGTACCGCGAACTGAACCGTTTCAAGTGTGAGGAGGTCGATGTGCTCATCAAGCACATTGGCGGCTATCCCGGCAACTACGATGCCAGTGTGCGCTCCATGCTCTATGCCAATCCGCCCCAGCTTTTCGTGGCAGGGCACTCTCACATACTGAAAGTGAAGTTCGACAAGACGCTCAATATGCTGCACCTCAATCCTGGTGCTGCCGGACTGCAAGGGTGGCACAAGGAGCGCACCCTGATGCGCCTCACTATCGATGGTGCTACATTCAAGGACCTCGAAGTAATCACCCTCTCAACCCCCGTTAATCATGGATGAACTGAAAAAATGGCTGCCCGAATTGCTGACCTGCACAATAGTTGCAGCAGTTGCTACGTTATTAACATATATACTGGGGTTGGAAAAGTCGTGGCAAGATGCCTCCCAGACTTTTATCATAGCCTTTGTTGTCATGTTCGCCCTGGGCATTTACAACCGAAAAAGGAAAAACTAATTTTATAAGAAGATGAAGAATATAGTAATTACTGGTGGCGCAGGATTCATTGGAAGCCATGTAGTGCGCCTGTTTGTGAACAAGTATCCCGAGTATCACATCATTAATCTCGACAAGTTGACCTATGCCGGCAATCTGGCCAATTTGAAGGACATTGAGGACAAGCCGAATTATGAGTTCGTGAAAATGGACATCTGCGACTTCGATGCTTTCTACCAGCTTATGCAGGACAAAAAGGTTGACGGCATCATCCATCTGGCCGCCGAGAGCCATGTGGACCGCAGCATCAAGGATCCCTTCACCTTTGCCAAGACGAATGTCATGGGCACGCTGTCCTTGCTTCAGGCCGCCAAGCTCTACTGGGAGTCGCTGCCTGAAAAGTACGAGGGCAAGCGCTTCTATCACATCTCCACCGACGAGGTCTACGGCGCCCTGGAGCTCACTCATCCCGAGGGCATTGAGCCACCCTTCACCACCACGGCCAGCAGTGCCGAGCACCATCTGGCCTACGGCGACAAGTTCTTCCTGGAAACCACGAAGTACAATCCTCACTCCCCCTATTCTGCCGCCAAGGCCAGCAGCGACCACTTTGTCCGTGCCTATCATGACACCTACGGCATGCCCGTCGTGGTCACCAACTGCTCCAACAACTACGGCCCCTATCAGTTCCCAGAGAAACTGATACCCCTGTTCATCAACAACATCCGCCACCGCAAGCCGCTGCCCGTCTACGGAAAGGGCGAGAACGTACGCGACTGGCTCTACGTCGTTGATCACGCTCGTGCCATTGACCTCATCTTCCACAAGGGAAAGATAGCCGAGACCTACAATATTGGCGGCTTCAACGAGGGGAAGAATATCGACATCATCAAGGTGCTTATCAATACCGTCGACCGCCTGTTGGGTCGTAAGGAGGGCGAGGATATGGACCTCATCACCTACGTCACCGACCGTGCCGGCCACGACCTGCGCTACGCCATCGACTCGTCGAAGCTGCAGCGCGAGCTGGGCTGGGAGCCCTCGCTCCAGTTCGAGGAGGGCATTGAGAAGACCGTGCGCTGGTATCTGGACAACCAGGACTGGCTGGACAACGTGACCAGCGGCGACTATCAGAAGTATTACGAGAAGATGTACGGTAAAAATTAGTCTAACTAAACATTCCCTCCCAGGAGGGGCTTGGAGAGGCTTCTTATTATGAAGAAAATATTATTGTTAGGCTCAGGCGAACTGGGCAAAGAGTTTGTGATTGCCGCCATGCGTGCCGGCCAGTATGTAATTGCTTGTGACCGCTACGACAACGCCCCTGCCATGCAGGTGGCCGACGAGCGCGAGGTCTTTTCTATGCTCGACGGCGACGCCCTTGAGGCTGTTGTCAGGAAGCATAAGCCCGACATCATTGTGCCCGAGATTGAGGCCATCCGCACCGAGCGGCTGTTCAAGTTCGAGGAAGAAGGCATTCAGGTGGTGCCTTCAGCCCGTGCCGTTAACTACACCATGAACCGTCGTGCCATTCGCGACCTGGCTTCCAAGGAGCTGGGCCTGCGTACGGCCAAGTACTTCTATGCCAAGACCTTCGACGAGTTCAAGCGGGCAGCCGACGAAATTGGATTCCCCTGTGTGGTGAAGCCACTGATGTCGAGTAGTGGCCATGGCCAGAGCTATGTGCACAACGACGGTGAGCTGGAGCAGGCCTTCCGCGAGGCTATGGAGGAAGGTCGTGGTGATGTGAAGGAGGTCATTATTGAGGAGTTCATCGATTTCGACTCCGAGTTCACCCTGCTCACCGTCACCCAGCAGCATGGCTGGCCCACACTGTTCTGCCCGCCCATCGGCCACGTGCAGAAGGGAGGCGACTACCGCGAGTCCTGGCAACCCTATAAGATTAGCGACGAAGCTCTGAAGCAAGCACAGATGATGGCCGACAAGGTGACAAAAGCGCTCACCGGCTATGGCATCTGGGGCGTGGAGTTCTTCCTGACCAAGCAGGGCGAGGTCATCTTCAGTGAGCTGTCACCGCGTCCGCATGACACAGGCATGGTGACGCTGGGCCACACCACAAATCTTAGCGAGTTTGAGCTTCACTTCCGCGCCGTCATGGGACTGCCCATTGCCGGGATTCATCTTGAGCATGCAGGAGCCTCGGCCGTCATCCTTTCGCCCGTGGAGGCCAACACACCCGTTGACCGCTCGCTGCTGCCCTACAATCTGGAGGAGCCGCTCAAGGAAGACCGCACGCGTG